>NZ_VRUV01000051.1:0-15594 GCF_008039455.1 Methylobacterium sp. WL116 | reverse complement strand
GGCCGCACGCGCCGCGTCGGCTGCGCCGGGCCCGCGAGGTCGTCGACGCCGATGCGATGGCGAAGGTCGACGGCTGGGCCGAGAACGCCGCGCGACAGAACGCGCTCTATCCAGAGCCGACCCATGAGGATGCGGAGTGGGCAGACGCGATCCTGTTCGGCACGCCGTGCTACTTCGGCGCGATGGCCACGGAGCTGAAGGCCTTTCTCGATCGGCTCGGCCCGCAATGGAAGCGCGGCGCGCTGTCGGGCAAGGTCGGTGGCGCCTTCGCCGTCGCCTCGTGGCCGCATGGCGGATCCGAGGTGGTGACGTTGTCGCTCTACGCGCCGATGGCCCATCTCGGCATGGTCATCCTCCCGCCGGGCTACACCGACGAGGCGATGCTCGAGGCCGGCTCCCCTTACGGCGCGTCGGCCATCGTCGGAGCCGAGAACGCCGATCCGCGGCCGGAGGATCTCGATGCCATCCGTCATCAGAGCCGCCGTACGGTGGCGATCGCCCAGGCCCTGATCGCCGCCGACGAGATGCCGTGCCGCCGAAAGTGATCCCCGGCACGGTGCCGCGAGGTTCTGCCGCACCGACGAAGCGTGTGGTGCGGCGTTGCCCGCGGCGAACGTGAAGGAGCTGGCATGGCTGACAAGGCAGACGTGACGACGTACATCCTGAAGCAGGCACTGGCGGCCAAGGTCGGCGACCACGTCGAGATCGCGGTTGAGGCTGAGGACGGGACGCGGTTCAAGATCCGCTCGACGTCCGAGCAGCTCGACGCGCTGGTGGGCGACCTCGACGGCATCCTCGATGCTGACGACGCCGACGCCGCCTAGCATCCCCGGAACGGCTTCACCCCCGAACGCTTCCCCAACGTTCCCCCAGAGAACGTCCCTCGAAGAACGAGCCTTGCCATGATCCACGCCGATACGCCGATGCCGGGAGAGGATCCCGGCGCCCTGATCGAAGATCCCGCCCGCCTCGACGAGGTCGTCCCGGCGACCGAGGAGGACATCGAGGCCGATCCGCAGCCCCAGCCCAACGTCCCGACGGAAGACGATCCCGAGGTCAAGGACACCGAGGTTCAGCCGACCTGAGACTCCTTGCGCAAACCGATCGAACGGATGCGCGCGGGTACGAGCTCGCGCGCATCCGTCGTTTCGCATCTAGAAGAGCGCGACGAGCCCGACGCCGAGGACCATCAGCACCCCGCCGAGGATGCGCCAAAGGCTCGCGGGATGGCGCTCGAATCCGACCCAGCCGAAATTGTCCAGGACGATCGATGTGGTCACGCCCGCCGTCACCAGCAGGCCGAGGAACGGAGCCGCACCGATCTGACGCGCGACGACGAACTGCGCGAGGATGATGCATCCGCCGAGGATGCCGCCGAGCCACGCCCACCACGGCATCGCCGCGGCCTGCGCCACGGTCGGCCACGCGAGCTTGCCCGCGAGCAGGCCGACCACGAGGATGCAGGTGGCCGTGCCGGCGACGACGATCAGGCCCGCCGTCAACGATTCGTCCAAGCCCTTCGACAGCGCGCCGTTCTGCCCGGCCTGGACGGCGTTGGCGACGCCGGCGAGAAGCACGAAGCCGTAGAGATACCACATGGTCGCGATCTCGCATGATGAGATCTGTCGACATAGGGCGCCGAGCTCAGATGGGGATCGATGGGACCGGCGACATCTCGTCCTTCGCGCCTCTCGTGCACAATTCGACGGGCGGGAAACGCCGAAGATATTTTAGACGCGCGAGCTTCATCTGCCTGCGACGCGACGTGCCAACGGCACCAGCCGACGAGGATTCGCCAATACGAAAGGCCGCCTCGTCGTCGACGTCGCCGCCGACGCGTGCGCGGAGGCCTTCGCCGTCGCAGGTTCGGAAGCGGATCGAACGGGAACAGCGCTAATCGCGAAGTGCCGCTGCGAGCTCGGCGAAGGCGTCGGTGCTCGCGGGTTGCCAGGGGTCTTGCCGCAAGGCCGCGTAGATCCTCGGAATGACGATCATGGCCTGGTCGAGCTCTGGGTCCGAGCCGGCGTGATAGCCGCCCATCACGCGCAGGTCGCGGGTGTCCTCGTAGCGCATGATCAGGTTCTTCAGGGCGCGGACGAGGTCCCTCTGCTCCCGTGTCCAGACCAAGTCGGCGAGCCGGGAGATCGAGCCGAGCAGGCTGATCGCCGGATAGCGGCCCTGGTCGGCGATCGACCGGTCGAGCACGATATGGCCGTCGAGCGTGCCGCGGATGCTGTCGGCCACGGGGTCGTTGTGGTCGTCTCCATCGACCAGGACCGAGAAGATGCCCGAGATCGTCCCGCCGCCCTCGATGCCCGGCCCGGCCCGTTCGAGGAGCCGCGGCAGATCGCCGAACACGCTGGGCGGATAGCCGCGCGCCACGGGGGGCTCGCCCGCCGCCAAGGCCACGTCCCGCGCGGCATGGGCGAAGCGGGTGACGGAATCCACGATCAGCAGAACCGATTGCCCGCGGTCGCGAAAGTATTCCGCGACCGCCATGGCCGTCTTCGGCGCCTGACGACGCATCATCGGGCTCTCGTCCCCGGTCGCGACGACGACGACGGATCGCGCGCGGCTCGCCTGGATCGGGCCTTCGAGAAACTCGCGCACCTCGCGTCCGCGCTCGCCGACCAGGGCGACCACGACGGTGTCGAACCCCTCGCACCGGGCATGCCTGGCCGAGCGACTGAGAAACATCGCCGCCTGTCCGGCTGGATTGCCGCCGCCGATGATGATGGTCTCGGCGTTTCGGCAATAGCGCGCCTCGATCTCCGTCGCCGCGTAATAGATGCCCGCGCCTTCGAACGCCTCGAGCCGATCGATCGGCAGGCGGCGGTACTGGACACCGGTCGCGACGACGACGGCGCGTCCGCGAACGCGCTGATCGTTCTCGAAGGTCGCGCAGAACCCTCCGTCTCCGAGCCGCTCGAGCTTGGCCACCCGTCGCGGCATCGCGAACCGTGTTCCGAACTTCATTGCCTGGACCTCGCCGCGCCAGACCAGGTCGGCTCCGGAGATCCCCGTCGGGAAACCCATGTAGTTCTCGATGCGGCTCGACGTGCCGGCCTGGCCGCCGATCGCGACATCCTCGACCACCAGGGCGCGCAGTCCTTCCGCGCCGGCGTAGACGCCCGCCGCCACACCGGCCGGGCCGCCGCCGACGATGAGCACGTCGAATGCCTCGTCGTCGATCAGGTCGTGGTTGAGGCCGAGCAGGTGGGCGATCTTGTCCGGCGTCGGCTCCGTCACGACGACGTCGCGCCCGAAGATCACGGCCGGCCGGTCCGCGCGCGTCGCGCAGCTCTCTGCCACGGCGGCGGCTTCGGGGCTGCCGAGGGCGTAGGACCTGTAGGGAAGCCGGTTGCGGCTCGCGAACTCCGCGATCCGCCGCACGGCCCGGTCGTCATCCTCGCCGATGAGCACCAGGGTGCCGTCATGGGTATCGAGCTGGCGCCGCCGCCGTGCGGCGAGAACCGTGATGACGATATCGGACATCTCGGGGATCTCCGACATCAGCCGCAGCATCTCCAGGCGCGGCACCTCGATCACGGTGGTGTCCTGGACCGCCCGCATGGGCATCGACCAGTTCCCGCCATTCAGAAACGCGATCTCGCCCATGAACTGCGTCGGCCCGAGCGTCGAAGGAAGATGGCGCTCGTTCGTGAACGGATTCACGACTTCGATCTCGCCCGTCTCGACATAGACGAAGCGATCGGCGCGCTCGCCCGCGCGTGCGAGGAAAGCCCCGGCGGGGTAATTCCGCGCGACGCCGGCAGACCGAAGCGCTGCGACATGCGAGGCCGCGAGTGGGATGCGCTGCATCTCGCGCAGGTCTCGACCGATCGTCTCCATGTCCGCGTTTCCCCGCACGCTGTCTGGTGCGGCAGCATCGATCACGCCGCTCCGCCGGACAAGGTGCCGAGCGTGTAGGAGGCCCGAGCTGGCATCGGCCCGTCTCCGAAGCCGGCCGGTAACCGGCCTGCGAAGCATTTGCCTCTGAACGACCTGGCTCGCGCGTAAGACGCTCAGCCAGAGCACGGTGGCATCGTGTCGGATCGCGTCGCCACGCGTCCCACCGGAACACGCCTTCTCCGCGATCACGCTTGTCCGATGTCGGTCGGTTTCAGGGATGGTCGGGGGTCGCCCAGGGGGCTGCGGACAGCGTTTGGGCCAGGTAGGCGATCAGGGCCGTCACGCGAGCCGGACGCAACTCGCCCGGCGGCATGACGAGGTGCAGGGCGATCGGCGGCAGGGCCCAATCGGGCAGAACGCGCTCCAGGGTGCCGGCCTTGAGATCGTCCCAGATCATGAAGTCCGGCTGCACCGCCAGTCCGAGGCCGGCGCGCAAGGCCGGCGCGAGGGCCTCCGCATTGTTGGCCCGCATCGGGCCCTTCGGCACGATGGTCGCTTCGTTCCCCGCAGGGTCCGTGAATCGCCAGCGGTCGGACATCGGCAGGTGGGCATAGCCGAGGCAGGCATGCCGAACGAGGTCGTCCGGGTGCGCGGGGCGGCCGTGCCGTTGCAGGTAGCTCGGCGTGGCCACGAGCGAGCGGCGGACGGCGCAGAGCTTGCGGGCGCGCAACGAAGAATCCGGCAGTGCGGCGATGCGCAGTCCGATGTCGAAACCGCCGCCGATCAGGTCGACCACGGCGTCGCTCAGGTGCAGGTCGATCGAGACGGCAGGGTACCGCTCGAGGAAGTCCGGAAGCCGCGGCGTGACGTGGAGCAGGCCGAACGACATCGGCACGGCGAGCCGGACCAGGCCTTGAGGCTCGGAGGCGCCGGCCGAGGCCTCCGCCTCGGCGGCCTCTCCCTCGGCGAGGATGCGCGCGGCACCGTCCTTGGCTGCCCGCCCTGCCTCCGTCAGGGCGAGCTTGCGCGAGGTTCGATGGAACAGGCGGGCGCCGATGCGAGCCTCCAGCCGGCTCACCGCTTTCGAGACCGTCGCGTTCGACAACCCAAGCTCGGCGGCGGCGCGACCGAAGGAGCCGGCCTCCACGACCTTGGCGAAGATCGCCCAGGCCTCGAAATCGGGCAAGCGCATGCGGCAGATTCCGGAAAAGATGGGTTTCCATCGTTTCCCTTTCAGCCTTGGCTGACAAGCCGCATAACGCCTCGATCGTAGTCCCTATCGGTCTTCGAACGATCGAGCGAAGGAGGGATCCATCATGAGCTGGCACGGTGCGGAAGACCCGATCCCCGGGGATCGTTTCACCTGCGACGCGATCAAGACGCTGATCGTTCCGCGCTCGCGCGACCTCGGTTCGTTCGCGGTGCGGCGCGCCTTGCCGTCGGCGGAATGCCGGATGGTCGGCCCCTTCGTCTTCTTCGACCAGATGGGACCGTCCGAATTCCTTCTCGGCAAGGGCATGGACGTGCGGCCTCACCCGCATATCGGCCTGTCGACCGTCACCTATCTCTTCGACGGCGAGATCATGCACCGGGACAGCCTGGGCACCGGTTTGCCGATCCGTCCCGGCGAGCTCAACTGGATGACCGCCGGTCGCGGGATCACCCATTCCGAGCGCACGGGTGCGGATTTGCGGCAATCCGGCTCGAACCTGTTCGGCATTCAGGCGTGGGTCGCCTTGAGCGCCAAGGACGAGGAATGTGCACCCGCCTTCGAGCATTACGATGCTGCGGCTCTGCCCACGCTCACGGGCGAGGGCAAGACGGTCCGTCTCATTGCCGGCGAGGCGTTCGGAGCCACATCACCGGTGCGGACGTCGAGCCCGATGGTCTACGCGGAAGCGGCGTTGGACACTGGGGCGATGCTCCCCCTCGACCCGAGCTACGACGAGCGGGTGATCTACACCGTGTCGGGCGTGATCGAGATCGCCGGCGACACCTTCGGTCCGGGCCAGCTCCTGGTCTTCAGGCCCGGCGACCGGATCAGCGTTCGCGCGACGGAAGGCGCCCGCTTCATGGTGCTCGGCGGCGAGCCGATGGATGGGCCGCGCCACCTCTGGTGGAATTTCGTTTCCTCACGGCCCGAGCGGATCGAGCAGGCCAAGGCAGACTGGCGTCAGGCGCGCTTCGACACCGTCCCGGGCGATTCCGAGTTCATCCCGCTGCCCGACTCACCTCCGCCGGTGCGATACCCCTGAAGACGATCCAGGTGCGGCCAGCCGTTCGCGGGCCGGCCGCGCTTGGCGCGATTCCTGACGATTGCCGACTCCCAGGGCGTACGGATGTGGATCTGCCCGGCGGGAGGTTCGCAGATGGAGTATCCTCTCTGGAATCGAGGATCGAGGTCCGTTTCGCCCCCCAATCCGGAGGAGCCGGACGGCCGACGGATGAGCGCTTATCGGAAGCGCGCGCGGCGACCCAGGCGGTCGGCTCGGGTGCCTCTCACAAGCCGGCAGGCGAGCGCCCATCCTGGTGTTGAGCCGGCCGCGCGTCGGGGGCCCTTCGCGGGCGATGAGCTCGCGGGCCGGCAACGGCGGCGGCAAGGTCGAGCCTTTGATGATCGGGCCCCGGCCATGCTCGGATGAGAGGAGGGCAGCCTTGCGTTCCGCGTCGTCGGAAGGTCCGTTCCGGTGCCGGCCTTCGCGGATCAGCGGCAGCCATCGGACCCTGGGACGGCAACAACCCGAGCGTCGGGTGTGGTAGAAGGCGGACATGCCCGCCAAACACTCCCGCCACATCGCCCTTGCGGAAACGCTTGTTGCCCGGGCCGACAGCCAGGTGGCCGAGGGCGCGTGCGCCTCGACCCGCGACCTCGTCCGAACCGCCATCCGGATCCTGCGCAGCAGGGACGCGGGCGAGGCCACCAGTCTGACGGCCCGCGGGGCGCCGGCGTTACTCCGTCGGCGACGGGGCTGAGTCGATGGTGGATGCTTCGGCTCTCGCCGGCGGCGGCGACATGGGCGCGCTCATGCGTGCCTACGATTGGTCGGTCACATCGCTCGGGCCGCAGGAGCACTGGCCCCAACCGCTCCTGACCCTTGTGCGGGTGATGCTGAACTCGCGGCAGCCCATGTTCATCTGCTGGAGCGGGGACCGCACCCTGGTCTACAACGACGCCTACGTGCCCATGCTGGGCGAGAGGCACCCCACAGCCCTCGGTCGCCCGTTCTTCGAGACTTGGCCTGAAGTCCGAGGCGAGGTGGGAGTTTTGATGGATCGCGTGTTTGCGGGAGAGCCCGTGCACATGGACGACCTGCAGCTCACCCTCCACCGCAACGGCTACCCGGAAGAAACGCACTTCGCCTTCTCCTACACTCCTGTACCCGGCGATGATGGTGCGGTCCTCGGCCTGTTCTGCGCCTGCACCGAGACGACCCGCCAAGTGCTCGCCGAGCGACAAGCCGCTTCCGAACGGCAGCGGCAGCAGGCTTTGCTCCAGCAGATGCCCGGGTTCGTCGCCGTGCTGCGCGAACCGAGCCATATCTTCGAGTACGTCAACGATGCCTATGTCACGGTCGCGGGTCGACGCGCTTACATCGGGCGCAATGTCCGCGAGGTGTTTCCGGAACTGGTCGGCCAAGGGTTCTACGAGCTTCTCGACCTGGTGTATTCGACCGGCGAGCCATTCACGGCCCGTACCGTTCCGATCCGGTTCGCGGGCGAGGATAGCGACCGGTACCTCGACTTCCTCTACCAGCCCATTCGCGACGCGGACGGGGCCGTCACCGGCATCTTCGCCGGCGGCTACGAGGTCTCGGACCAGATCCGTTCGCAGGCCGCCCTGGCCGAAAGCGAGAGCCGCTACCGCACCCTGTTCGAGAGCATCGACGTCGGGTTCTGCATCATCGAGGTGACGTTCGACGATGCGGACCGGGCCATCGACTACCGCATCCTCGAAGCCAACCCCGCCTTCGAACGGCAGACCGGCGCCGACGTGGTCGGCCGGTGGGTCAGCGAGTTCGCTCCCGATCTCGAACGCCATTGGTTCGACACGTATGGGCGCGTCGCACGGACGGGCGAATCCTCCCATTTCGAGAACAGGGCCGACGTGTTCGGGCGCTGGTTCGACGTGCGCGCCCTGCGCGTCGGTGATCCAGCCGCGCGCCGGGTCGCCGTGCTCTTCAGCGACATCTCCGAGCGCAAGCGCATGGAGGAAGAACTCCAGGTTCTGAACACCACCCTCGAGCAGCAGGTCTTCGAGCGAACGGCCGAGCGCGACAGGCTCTGGACGTTGTCCGAGGACATGCTGGCCCGGGCCAACTACGAAGGGATGATGTCGGCGGTCAGCCCGGCCTGGACCCGGGTGCTCGGCTGGTCCGAGGCCGAGCTCCTGTCGCGATCCTACGGGACCTTCATGCACCCGGACGACATGGAACGGACGCTGGACGGCCTCGCCCGGATGGGGGAAACGAGGCAGCCGGCTCGCTTCGAGAACCGCATCGCCACCAAGGACGGGAGTTGGAAGCCCCTCGAGTGGATGGTCGTGCCCGAGGCCGACGGGACGCACTTCATCGCCGTCGGTCGTGACCTGACCATCGTCAAGGCGCGCGAGACGGAGCTTGCCTCCGCCCAGGAGGCGTTGCGCCAGGCTCAGAAGATGGAAGCGGTCGGCCAGCTCACCGGCGGCGTCGCGCATGACTTCAACAATCTCCTCACCGTCATCAAGTCGTCTACCGACCTGCTCAAGCGTCCGGACCTGCCGGAGGAGCGACGCCAGCGCTACATCGGCGCGATCTCCGACACCGTCGCCCGCGCTGCCAAGCTCACCGGTCAGCTCCTCGCCTTCGCGCGCCGGCAGGCATTGAAGCCGGAGGTCTTCGATGCCGGCCGGAGCGTTCTTACCATCAGCGACATGGTCGGCACCCTGAGCGGTTCGCGCGTCAAGATCGTCACGGACATCCCGGACGAGCCGTGCTTCATCGACGCCGACCCGAGCCAGTTCGACACGGCCTTGGTGAACATGGCGGTCAATGCCCGCGATGCGATGGATGGCGAAGGTACCCTCACCATCACGGTGCACCCCGTCTCCACCATCCCACCGATCCGCAGCCACCCCGCCGTATCGGGCGACTTCGTCGCGGTGTGCATCGAGGACACGGGGGCAGGCATCGCCCCCGACCGGATCGAGCACATCTTCGAGCCGTTCTTCACGACCAAGGGCGTCGGGCAGGGAACGGGCCTCGGTCTGAGCCAGGTCTTCGGCTTCGCGAAGCAATCCGGCGGCGAGATCCGGGTCCAAAGCACGGTCGGTCAGGGTACGATGTTCGTGCTGTACCTGCCGAAGGTGAAGGCCGCCCCCCCTTCGCCCGAGACGGAGCCCGAACCCCTCGTCGATGGTCACGGCACCTGCGTCCTGGTGGTCGAGGACAACGTGGATGTCGGGACGTTCGCGACCCAGACCCTGGCCGAGCTCGGCTACGTCACCGTCTGGGCGTCGGACGCCGAGGAGGCGCTGGCCGAGTTGGCCGCAGACGCTGCCCGCTTCGACGTCGTCTTCACCGACGTGGTGATGCCGGGCATGAACGGGATCGAACTCGCACACGAGATCCGCCGTCGGCATCACGACATGCCTGTTTTACTTGCCTCCGGCTACAGCCACGTTCTGGCGCAGAACGGCACCTACGGTTTCGAGCTCCTGCACAAGCCGTACTCGGTCGAGCAGCTTTCGCGTCTCCTTCGGAAGGTGGCCACTCGGCAGAGGCGCAGGCGCATCATAGGCCGCTAGCTCAAGCTCGCAGCGCGCGCGAGGTGCGAAACAGGGCGTTCGTCCAACCCTTCGAAGCGGCTCGCCCCGCCCTGCCTGCTCGCCCTGTTCTCGGTCAGACGGGTTGGCAAAAGTCGCCGATCCGCCGCCGGGCCGTCCATCATCCAGGTGGCAAGGTCGGCGTAGGCCCGGATCGGCGAGGCGCACGGCGATCCGGCATGTCCTGTTCCCGCCACAGCAGGGAGCGGCGCCCCTCTCGTTGCGGTGGCTCAAATGGTCGACGCTGTCGAGAACGCACCCGCCCAGGCACGCGACGTCCGCCACGCACGGCCCGCGGCAGCCGCAGCCGGAAGACCGCTACGCGCGCGAACGAACCTTCGGCCGAGCTCGACCCGGACGCATCGTCCCGGCGAGCGAACAGATCGGCGGACGCACCAAAGGTTTCGCGAGTTGCTGCGAGCCGCCCGCCGAGCGCTCCGTCAGCATTGATCATCGCCTCCCGCGGTTGATTTGCGTCGGAATCCTGGCGACAGTAGGGGCTTCCCTGCCACATGAAGCAGGTGGGATGGCGCTCTCCATTCGCACGCAACCTATCGATTCTGATCGTCTTGTTATGAATTGGCGAAATGATTTTTATAACAAATGCTGCAGGACATTGTATCTATACGAGTGCCGAGTGGACGAATTGGACCGGTCAGGCCGGCGTTGATGCGCTGGGGAAAGGATGGCTTTCCAAAGTTCACCAGGACGATCAGAGCACTGTTGAGAAAATCTTCTGCAAAGCGACGCAGCACGCCGCCGAATTCAGCATTCGCTATCGCCTTCTGAAGGCGAATGGCGCGCCGCAATGGGTCGGTGCCGGTGGGGTGCCCTCATTCGGGATCTATGGGAACGCCTTCATCGGCTACGTCGGGACGATCACCGCCCTCGCCGAAGGGGCGACGGACACGATCGCAGCCTACGGCAACGTCGAGCAAGTCAGGCCGCTCGGGCCTCATCCGGCAATGACGCCGGTCGATGCCCTCGACCGGATCGCCGACCACCTGATCATCGCGCATTCGCTCATCGAGGCCGAGGGCTGCAAGGCCGCCCTGCCTGACGTCCGCAAGGCATTGTTCAGGGTCGGGCAGGCTCTCGCCTCGCGGATCACGGATCAAGCACGGCTGAACTGAGCCGAGGGGCAGCCGAGGTTCACCTGAGCGACCGACCTCCTCGCTGAGGTCCGGCCGAGGCAGAGCTGCCTCAAGCGGCGGACGTACGCGGGGAGACGGCGGCGAGGGGTGGAGCGTGCCGCAGGTCGGGCGGCGTCTTGAAATCTCGGGCCGCACCGCGGGACGCCGCGACCCCGCGCGGAAAGCCGCTGCGGTCCCGGTAGGATCGCCGACGACCCGATCTGCGGTCGTGCAGCACGGTGGTGGCTTGGGCGTCGATCAGGTCGATTGCGGTGATGCCGAGCAGCAGCGCCAGAGCGACGACGACGTTGTCGCGCTTCGGGTTGTCCGGCCGAAGCACCGTCAGCGCGGTCGCGATATCAAGGCCGTCACCGGCGACTCGGCTCCAGAGCCCAAGCTTCTTGTCGACCGACAGCGAGAGGATGCCGCTGCCGATCTCCCGGACGCCGTAGGCGCGCACCAAAGCCTCCTTGCCCTCCATGCCGAGCGGGCGCGTGATGCGCTGCGGCGCCAGGAGCTCGGTCAGGCCGAGGCCGAGGCTGAACCAGCCGAGCCCTTTGGCAAGGCTGTCGGGTATGCCGCGCGAGCTCGGCCCGGAGCGTATGACCTTCGGATCGCCCTCGGATCGCGTGATGTTCGTGAGGCGCGCGATGCTTGTCATGGTCTTCATGGCCTATCTCGCTGGATGTCAGGGTTTGAGAACGACCTTGATGCAGCTGTCCTGCTTGTCCCGGAACGTCCGGTACATCTCGGGTCCCTTGTCGAGGGAGACCTCGTGGGTGATGACGAAGGAGGGGTCGATCTGCTCCTCCTCGATCCGGCGCAGGAGATCCGCGGTCCAGCGTTGGACGTGCGTCTGCCCCATCCGGAACGTCAAACCCTTGTTCATCGCCGCGCCCATCGGGATCTTGTCCGACAGGCCGCCGTAGACGCCCGGGATCGAGATCAGGCCGCCGGGCCGGCACACGTAGATCATCTCGCGCAGGACGTGCGGTCGATCGCTTTCCGCCATGAAGACCTGCTTGGCTCGGTCGTAGACGGTATCCGGCATGCTGGGGCTGACGTGGCTTTCCATGCCGATGCAGTCGATGCACTTCTCAGGGCCCTCGCCGCCGGTCAGCGCATTCAGCCGCTCGACGACGTCCTCCTCCTCGAAATTGATGGTGATCGCGCCCCCCGCCTCGGCCATCTCCAGACGCTCCGGCAGGCGGTCGATGGCGACCACCTGCTCGGCGCCGAGCAGGATGGCGGAGCGGATCGTCATCTGGCCGACCGGTCCGCACCCCCAGATCGCCACGGTGTCGGTGGGCTGGATGTCGGCCTGCACGGCCGCCTGCCAACCGGTTGGGAAGATGTCCGAGAGGAAGAGCAGCTTCTCGTCGGGAATGCCGTGAGGCACCTTCTGGACGGTCGTATCGGCGAAGGGCACGCGCAGGTACTCGGCCTGACCTCCGGGATAGCCGCCGGTGAGGTGCGAGTAGCCGAACAAGCCCGCCGTGGTGTGGCCGAAGACCTTGTCGGCGAGGTGCTTCTTACGGTTGCTTTTCTGGCAGACGGAAAAGTACCCGCGCTTGCACTGATCGCACTCGCCGCAGACGATGGTGAAAGGTACCACCACCCGGTCGCCTTTCTTCAGCTTGCCGTTGAGGCCGCGCCCGGTCTCCACGACCTCGCCCATCGTCTCATGACCCATGACGTCGCCCGGGAGCATGGCGGGGATGAAGTTGTGAAACAGATGCAGATCCGATCCGCAGATCGCGCAGCTCGTGACTTTGACGATCAGATCGCGATCCGCTTCGATCTCCGGATCGGTGACGCTGTCGCAGCGAATGTCTTCTTTCCCGTGCCAGACGAGGGCTCGCATGGTTCGCTCCCGTGCAAATGCTATGGTGTCAAGGTCTGATGTGCAGCAAAGGCGCCGTCAGGGAACGAACACGGAGCGGACGCAGCCGTCCTTCTTGTGTTTGAACATGGCGTAGCCGCGCGGCGCATCTTCGAGCGAGAAGCGGTGCGTCGCCAGGAACGACGGGTTCAGCTCGCCCTTCTGGGCGTGGGCAAGCAGACGATCCATGTAGGCCTGCCCGTGCTGCTGGGCCGTGCGAACCGTGAGACCCTTGTTCATGATCGCGCCGACCGGGAACTTGTCCATCACCCCGTAGACCCCCAGGATCGAGAGGGTTCCGCCTTTCCGGCAGGCCAGGATCGCCTCGCGCAGCGCCTGGCCGCGATCCGTGTGCATGTGGATGAGTTGCTTGGCGCGGTCGTAGGCGTATTGCAGGCCGGTCCCGTGCGCCTCCATGCCGACGGCGTCGATGCAGGCATCGGGTCCGCGGCCTCCGGTCATCTCCCTGAGCACCTCCAGGACGCTGTCGACGTCCTCGTAGTTGATGGTCTCGGAGCCGACATGCTCGCGCGCCATCCGGAGCCGCTCAGGCAGGCGGTCGATCCCGATCACCCGTTCGGCCCCCATCAGGAAGGCGCTCCTCTGCGCCATCAGCCCGACGCCGCCGCAGCCCCAGACCGCCACCACGTCGCCGCGCTGGATGTTGCAGAAATCCGCTCCCATGTAGCCGGTCGGAGCGGCATCGGAGAGGAACAGCACCTGCTCGTCCGGGAGGCCATCCGGCGCCTTGAAGCAGTCGTTGTCGGCGAAGGGGACGCGCACGTACTGGGCGTGCGCCCCGGCATAGCCGCCGAATGCGTGCGTGTAGCCGTAGATGCCCGCGGTCGGGTACCCAAAGACGGGCTCCTGCAGTTCCGGTTTGGGATGGGTGTTGTCGCACAACGAAGAAAGCTTGTTCTTGCAATACCAGCATTGGCCGCAGGTGATGAACGACGGTACCACGACCCGGTCGCCCTTCTTGACCTTCTTCACCTCGGGTCCGATCTCCTCGACCACGCCCATGAACTCGTGACCGATCACGTCGCCGGCTTTCATGGTCGGGATGTAGCCGTCGATGAAATGCAGGTCGGAGCCGCAGGTGGTCGACATGGTGACCCGCAGGATGCAGTCGTGCGGATTGACGATCTCGGGATCCTTGACGGTCTCCACACGCAGGTCGTTGACGCCGTTCCAGATGAGTGCGCGCATGAAAAGGCTCCTGCTCAGCGAGGGTCGGGTCGAGCTGCGGGCTGACGCTCGGTGGTCGGGATCTCGCCGGTCTGGACGAGGGCTTTGAAGTAGTGGAGCGACTTGCTCGCCAGCGACGCCGGAAGGGTGTCGCCGAGCATCTGGGTGGCGATCCGGCCGAGCATGCCGCCGGGCGGATCGAGGCTGACGTGCAGAGCCACCACCGTGCCGCGGTTGCCGGCGGCGCGGAAGCGCACCGACACGTCCCGGATCAGGGCATCGTCGCCTTGTGCCTCCCAGCGGAGGGCTTCGCCGGGCCGGTCGTCCGTCAGGCGCATGTCCCAGGAGCCGAGATCGTGCCCAACGCTCCACCGCGTCTGTCCGTCGCCCGTGGTCTCGACCGTCGCAAAGGGCGCCATGATCCGCTGCAAGGTCTCGGGCTCGCGCAAACGGCGGTACAATTCATCGGCGGGAACATCCTCGATCGTGATCGAGCGCTCGATCTCCGGTTTTCGCCAAGCTGCGGACCCTCGGTTCGGATCGCCTCCGGTTCGTCCGCCGGACGCGCTCCGCTGCGCACCGAGCACGCCGATCGCGGCGACGCCGGCCGCGGCCGCGAGGGCAAGCCCGATGAGGCCCGGGGTGGAAAGACCGCCGGACGCATCCTGTCGGCGTTGCCGACGGCTGGGTCCCAACCACGGGTCCTCCGCCGCGTGCGTACGCGCTGCCCGCTCGCCCCGCTCCCGTCGGGAGAATCCATCCTGCCCATAGGTCATGGCGCACCTCGAAAGCGGGGAACGACCCCATATCGCGGGTCGAATGGTTGCTGGGTCGCAGAAACGCGTTGTTTATCTCGATCAAATATTGTCGAACCGGGACATGTTGAAGATGAATCGAATATTGGGCGGAACGATCGTGGTGCCCGCTACGAAAAAACTTGCGGCCCTACGCAGCGGAGACGGTTCCGGCCACTCGTCTCTGTTTCCGAGCGCCCCATCCCGAACCATGTCGCACCGCGATCCCGATGCGGACGGCGGGTCGGGCGAAGCGCCTTGGCCCGTGAGGGGTCGAGGCCACATTACGCCCGAGATCGACGTTGAGGCGGCACGCTCCCAAAATTCTCGGGAGTACCGGCCCGGTCTGAATTCCGGGCCGGTGATCGACGGTGATCGGAGGGAACCTTTGGGCAGAGCTACGCTAGCGCGTGCCCGACGCGTCTTGCGTTTGGCCGCTGCCCTGCCCGGCAGAATTGGCCCGCGTCGGAGTTCCGGCGCCCCCTGCCTGAGAGGTCGATCCGGTCGTCTGCGGGTTGGGATTACCCGGGGCGTTCGCGTTGGCCGTCATGCCGGCCAGGAACTCGCCGCGCTGCCAGTTCGGCATCCCGACCGAGGCGAGCAGGTTCGTGGTCAGCGTGCCGGTCGGCTCGAGCCCCTGCGCCTGCTGGAAGTGGGTCGCGGCGATGGTCGTGTCGTTGTTCCAGTTGCCGTCGAGGTGGCCGGCCGCGTAGCCGCGCAGGTTCAGCACCTGCTGGATCTGGCGCACGCCGTCGGAATTCATCCAGAGCGGCTCGCCGGCGCTGTCCGCACGCTCCAGGGCGATGCGCTGGTTGTCGACCTGCCGATCACCTCCCGGCCCGGACGCTTGGCTCGGCTGCCGGAACCGGAAGTAGAACAGCACCGGATAGAAGTGGTGCGCCTCCTTCATGGCGCCCATCGCCCCGCCGAGCGCCACGAGATGGC
>NZ_VRUV01000519.1:0-3114 GCF_008039455.1 Methylobacterium sp. WL116 | reverse complement strand
GCGCTGCTCGTCGCCCCGACCGGCGCCGGCAAGACGCTCGCCGGCTTCCTGCCGAGCCTGGTCGCGCTGTCGCAGAGCCGGGCGAAGCCCTCCGGGCGCCGGCTCCACACCCTCTACATCTCGCCGCTGAAGGCGCTCGCCGTCGACATCGCCCGCAACCTCGACGCGCCGGTGGAGGGCATCGGCCTGTCGCTGCGGATCGAGACCCGCACCGGCGATACCCCGTCGCACAAGCGCACCCGCCAGATCGAGCGGCCGCCGGACATCCTGCTGACCACGCCCGAGCAGCTCGCCCTGCTCATCGCCCACCGCGAGGCGACCGAGTTCTTCTCCGGGCTGCGCTGCGTCGTCCTCGACGAGCTCCACGCCCTCGTCACCTCGAAGCGCGGCGACCTGCTGTCCCTGGCGCTCGCCCGCCTGCACCGCCTCAGCCCCGGCCTCACCGCGATCGGGCTGTCGGCGACGGTGCGCGAGCCGGACGAGCTGCGGAAGTACCTCGTGCCGCAGAACGCCGCCTTCCCTCTCCCCCCTGCGGGGGAGGGTGGCCAGGGAAGCAAGTCGGGAGAGGGGAGCGCCGCTTCCGGAAATGTCGCTCCCCTCTCCCGACCCTCGCTCACGCGAGGCCCACCCTCCCCCGCAGGGGGGGGAGGGGAAGGTCCACGCATGGCCGACCTCGTCGTCGTCGCCGGCGGCGCGGCGCCCGACCTGCACCTGCTCGACACCGGCAAGACCCTGCCGCTCGCCGGGCACACCGCGTGGCATTCCATGCCGGCGATCTACGACCTGATCCGGGCGCACCGCACGGTGCTGGTCTTCGTCAACACCCGGCTCCAGGCGGAGTACACCTTCCAGGAGCTGTGGCGGCTCAACGACGACGTGCTCCCGATCGCGCTCCATCACGGCTCCCTCGACGCCACCCAGCGCCGCCGGGTCGAGGCGGCGATGGCGGCGGGCTCGCTCCGGGCGATCGTCTGCACCGCGACGCTGGACCTCGGCATCGATTGGGGCGACGTCGACCTCGTGGTCAACGTCGGCGCGCCGAAGGGGGCGAGCCGGATCATGCAGCGGATCGGGCGCGCCAACCACCGCATGGACGAGCCGTCGAAGGCCTACCTCGTCCCCGGCAACCGCTTCGAGATCCTGGAATGCCAAGCGGCGCTCGACGCGGTCGAGGAGGCGGCGCAGGACACGCCCGACGCCCGCCTCGGCGCGCCGGACGTGCTCGCCCAGCACGTGCTCGGCATGGCCTGCGCCGACGCGTTCGACCCGGTGGCGCTCTACGACGAGGTGATCTCGGCCGCCCCCTACGCCACCCTGTCCTGGGAGGATTTCGAGGCGGTCGTCGACTACGTCGCTACCGGCGGCTACGCGCTGCGCGCCTACGAGCGCTTCGCCAAGATCCTGCGCGGGCCGGACGGGCTGTGGCGGGTGCGCGACGCGCGCGTCGCCCAGCAGTATCGGATGAACATCGGCACCATCGTCGAGGCGGCCAAGGTGAAGGTCCGCCTCGCGCGAGCGATGCGGGGCAAGCCCAACACCGTGCTGCCGAAGACCGGCCGGGTGCTCGGCGAGATCGAGGAGGACTTCGCCGACACGCTGACGCCGGGCGACACCTTCCTGTTCGCGGGCGAGGTGCTGCGCTTCGAGGGCCTGGCCGAGGACGAGGCGATGGCCACGCGCGCCGGGCCCGGGACCGACCCGGCGATCCCGTCCTATGCCGGCTCGAAGTTCCCGCTCTCGACCTACCTCGCCGCCCGCGTCCGCGCGATCATCGCCGACCCGTTCGAGTGGGACCGGCTGCCGCGCCAGGTCGCCGACTACCTGCTCCTCCAGCGCAGCCGCTCGCTGCTGCCGGGCGAGCGCGACCTCCTGGTCGAGACCTTCCCGCGGGCCGGGCGCCACTACCTCACGGCGTTCCCGTTCGAGGGCCGGCTCGCGCACCAGACGCTCGGCATGCTGCTGACCCGGCGGCTGGAGCGGGCCGGCCTGCGCCCGCTGGGCTTCGCCGCCAACGATTACGGCATCGCGATCTTCATGACCCGCGACCTGTCCGAGCGGATCGCCCGGGATCCCGCCTTCCTCGAAGACCTGTTCGCCCAGGACATGCTCGGCGACGACCTCGACGCCTGGCTCGACGAATCCTCGATGATGAAGCGCACCTTCCGCCAATGCGCGGTCATCGCCGGGCTGATCGAGCGCCGCCATCCCGGCATGAAGAAGACCGGCCGGCAGGTCACGATCTCCACCGACCTGATCTACGACGTGCTGCGCAAGCACCAGCCCGACCACCTGCTGATGCGCGCCGCGCGCCAGGATGCGGCAACCGGACTCCTCGACGTGAGGCGGCTCGGCATGATGTTGGAGCGCATCCAGGGGCGAATCACCCACAAGGCCCTCGACCGGGTCTCGCCGCTCTCGGTCTCCGTGATGCTGGAGATCGGGCGCGAACGGGTCTACGGCGAGGGCGCCGACGAGATCCTGGCCGAGGCCGAGGCCCAGCTTCTCGAGGAGGCGCTGGGGTGACGCCGCCCTCCCCCACCGACGAGGACACCATCTTGGCGCTCGGCCTGAGACTCGAGAAGACTCAAAAATCCCCCGGCCTGCAGCTGTCCGGCGAGACCCTCACCCTCGACCGGTGCGGCGGCCTGTGGCTCGCCGATCACCGCACGCTGATCGTCTCCGACCTCCACCTCGAGAAGGGCTCGGCCTACGCCGCCCGCACCGGCCAGTTCCTGCCGCCCTACGACACCCGCGAGACGCTGGCCTGCCTGCACGAGGCGGTGGCGCGCTTCGACCCGGCCTGCATCGTGGCGCTCGGCGACAGCTTCCACGATTTTCGCGGCCCCGAGCGGATGGAGCCCGGCGACCGGGCGATGGTCGCCGCCCTGCAGCAGGGCCGCGACTGGGTCTGGATCGCCGGCAACCACGACGCGGCCGTGAGCGAGGGCGTCGGCGGTCGCTACGCCGAGGTGATGACGCTCGGCGGCCTCACCCTCCGCCACGAGCCGACCCCGGGCGCGGCAGCCGGTCCCACTCGAACGGGTCGGCGATGATCGCGCGGACGCGGGCGGCGAGGTAGGTCGAGAGCGGGAACTTCGAGCCGGCATAGGACGG
>NZ_VRUV01000518.1:0-3123 GCF_008039455.1 Methylobacterium sp. WL116 | reverse complement strand
CATCCGCTTCTCGAGATCGGACATCACCGCCTTGAGGTTGTGGCCGACGGCGTCTCCGCCACGGTCGACGCCCTGCAGCGCCTGCTCGAGGAGGGAAACCCGCTGTTCCGCGACGGGCAGACCTGGGTGCCGCACCGGCCGGACCGCCCGGCGAAGTCCGAGGGCGGCAAGCCGTTCCGCCTCGAATCCGAGTTCACGCCGGCCGGCGACCAGCCCACCGCCATCGCCGAGCTGGTCAAGGGCGTGAACGCGGCCGAGCGCGACCAGGTGCTGCTCGGCGTCACCGGCTCGGGCAAGACCTTCACGATGGCCAAGATCATCGAGGAGACGCAGCGCCCGGCCCTGATCCTGGCGCCGAACAAGACCCTGGCGGCGCAGCTCTACGGCGAGTTCAAGAGCTTCTTTCCCGACAACGCGGTCGAATATTTCGTCTCGTATTACGACTACTACCAGCCCGAGGCCTACGTGCCGCGCTCGGACACCTTCA
Source organism: Methylobacterium sp. WL116 (assembly GCF_008039455.1). Taxonomy (NCBI): domain Bacteria; kingdom Pseudomonadati; phylum Pseudomonadota; class Alphaproteobacteria; order Hyphomicrobiales; family Methylobacteriaceae; genus Methylobacterium; species Methylobacterium sp. WL116. The sequence continues at coordinate 2,636 of NZ_VRUV01000518.1, read as the reverse complement.
TCGAGAAGGAATCCTCGATCAACGAGCAGATTGACCGGATGCGGCACTCGGCGACCCGCGCCCTGCTGGAGCGCGACGACGTCATCATTATCGCCTCGGTCTCGTGCATCTACGGCATCGGCTCGGTCGAGACCTACACCGCGATGTCGTTCACGGTGACGCTCGGCGAGAAGATCGAGCAGCGCCAGCTCATCGCCGACCTGGTGGCGCTGCAGTACAAGCGCATCCAGGCGGACTTCGCCCGCGGCACCTTCCGGGTGCGCGGCGATGTGATCGAGCTGTGGCCGGCCCACTTGGAGGACCGCGGCTGGCGCATCGGCCTGTTCGGCGACGAGATCGAGAGCATCGTCGAGTTCGATCCGCTGACCGGCAAGAAGATCAACGAGCTGAAGTTCGTGAAGGTCTACGCCAACTCGCACTACGTCACGCCGCGGCCGACGCTGCAGCAGGCGATCAAGGGGATCAAGCACGAGCTCAACGGCCGCGTCGAGGAGCTGACCCGGATGGGCCGGCTGATCGAGGCCCAGCGGATCGAGCAGCGCTGCACCTTCGACATCGAGATGATCGAGGCGACGGGCGCCTGCAACGGCATCGAGAACTATTCGCGCTACCTCACCGGCCGCAAGCCGGGCGAGCCGCCGCCGACGCTGTTCGAGTACCTGCCCGACAACGCGCTGGTCTTCACCGACGAAAGCCACGTCACGGTTCCGCAGATCGGCGGCATGTACCGGGGCGACTTCCGGCGGAAGGCGACGCTCGCGGAGTACGGCTTCCGCCTGCCCTCCTGCCTCGACAACCGCCCGCTGCGCTTCGAGGAATGGGACGCGATGCGGCCGCAGACGGTCAACGTCTCGGCCACCCCCGGCAAGTGGGAGATGGAGCAGACCGGCGGCGTCTTCGCCGAGCAGGTGATCCGCCCGACCGGCCTCGTCGACCCGGTGATCGAGATCCGCCCGGCCCGCTCCCAGGTCGACGACCTGCTCGGCGAGGTCCGCGAGGTGGCGCAGGCCGGCTACCGCACCCTGGTCACCACCCTGACCAAGCGCATGGCCGAGGACCTGACCGAGTACCTGCACGAGAACTCGGTGCGCGTGCGCTACATGCACTCCGACATCGACACCTTGGAGCGCATCGAGATCATCCGCGACCTGCGGCTCGGCGCCTTCGACGTGCTGATCGGCATCAACCTGCTGCGCGAGGGCCTCGACATCCCGGAATGCGCGCTGGTCGCGATCCTCGACGCCGACAAGGAGGGCTTCCTGCGCTCCGAGACCTCGCTGGTCCAGACCATCGGCCGCGCCGCCCGCAACGCCGATGCGCGCTGCATCCTCTACGCCGACCAAATCACCGGCTCGATGGAGCGGGCGATGGCGGAGACCGAGCGCCGGCGCCAGAAGCAGCTCGCCTACAATCTCGAGCACGGCATCACCCCGCAGAGCGTGAAGCGCGGGATCAGCGACATCCTCAGCAGCGTGTTCGAGCGCGATCACGTCCAGGTCGATACCGGAATGGCGGAGATCACCGTCGGCCACAACCTCAAGGCGGTGATGTCCGATCTCGAGAAGCGGATGCGCACCGCCGCCGCCGATCTCGACTTCGAGGAGGCCGCGCGCCTGCGCGACGAGCTGAAGCGGCTCCAGGCGACCGAGCTGATGATCTCCGACGACCCGATGGCGCGCCAGGCCGACGTCGAGCGCGATGCCGGCAAGTACGGCCGCAAGGCCCCGCGCGGCTCGGGCACGCGGATCTCGAAGCCGACCCTCGACAACATGGGGCCGGGCACCGACCGCGAGTTGCCGGCGAGCGCCGTCGCCTGGGTCGAGCGGCCGAAGCCGCGCTCGACGCAAGGGCTCGGCGGCCAGAAGCCGAAATACAAGGGCGGCGGCGGCCGGCGCTGAGATCGGCCTCCTGCGTCGGACGGGTCGGTTCTCGCGAGCGGGATCACGTCCCGCGCAGGGCGGCGGCGCCTGCTCGGCCGCCGCGGCTCGCTCCCCGTCATCCCATCTCGTCCCGAAGCTCCTGCGCGCAAGCGATCGCCGCGCCGAATGCGGACGGTCGGGCGCGCGCTGAACCCACGCGAAGAAAAGCAACTCTCGGTTGTAACTTCAAACCCTCGTTAAGCATTCCCGCTCAGATTGTATGAGCCATGCAATGGATCTCGTGCGTTGTGTTCTCGACACGATGCAGCCTCCCGGCGTGGTTCCCTGTCGGAGTGCCCCCATGTCTCGTCGCCAGAACCGCGCCTCCGCGCGCACGTCCACCCCTGCGCCACGTCGCGAAGCGGCCCGCTCGCGCAGCACGATCGCGATCCCGCTGCTCGGTGGCGTTCTGCTCCTCGGCACTTCGGGCCTAGCCGAGGCCCAGGTCCTGCGCGGGGCGCTCGATACGGTGACCACGGCCGTGAACAGCACCGCCGGAAGCCTGGCGACGGTCGATGCGACCCTCGGCGGCGGCAACCTCGCGACCGTCGGCGCGACGGTCGGCGGCGGATCGGTCGCGAATGTCGGTGCAACCGTCGGTGGCGGATCGGTCGCGGATGTCGGGGCCACCGTCGGCGGCGGCACCGTCGCCAATGTCGGCGCCACGGTCGGCGGCGGCACCGTCGCCAATGTCGGCGCCACGGTCGGCGGCGGCAC
>NZ_VRUV01000517.1:0-3152 GCF_008039455.1 Methylobacterium sp. WL116 | reverse complement strand
GCTTCAGCCCGGCGCGGTTCAGCACCTCAGCCAGCGGCACGCCGGACCATTTTCCGATGCAGCTCCAGCCCTCGACGCAATCGTGCCGGGTCGTCTGCGTCCGCGACGGCAGCGCGCGGAGGTCGGGACGGTGAAGACCGCTTCCAAAACCTCCGCCAAACCCGCCGCGAAGAAGCGCGCCACGCCGAAGGCCGCTGCGGGCAAGGCCGCTGCGAAGCCGGCTTCGAGCAAGAAGGCCAGCGGCTGAACCGCCGGCGGCGCAGCTTGCCGGCGGTCCGGGCCAGGCGCGTCGCAGGTCTCAGACGAGGTAGCTGATCGTCGCGGCGAAGGCCGTCGCGAAGGTCGCCAGGGCGACCGTCGTCGGATTGACGAAGGCCGCGCGAGAGACGGGCGCAGCGTCCTGCTCGCATCCGAAGGCTTGCCCGGCGGCGCGCTCGAGGCGGGCGAGGATCAGGGTTCGGGCTTCGATCGAAGCAGTCGTCATCGTCGGCGTCCCAGCCCTCGTTACGGCAAAGATCTTGTGATATAATGCATGATCATGCCGCCGGTTCCGCGCGAAATTGCAGCGTGAGGCGATCTTAACCGGATCTGCGCATCACCCCGATGACGGTTGCATCGCAGCGTTTGGAGGGTTCGCGCTGCACATGCGAAGCTGCATAGCGGATTCGGCCTGCGATCGCCTTTGATGTTTCCGTTTTGTTCCGGTATCGTGAGCGGATGAAAGCCCATGCGAGACGTGACCCGAAGCCTGGAGCCCGTCGGTTGAGCGACGCCCCCATCGACCTGTTCGGGCCGGGCGCGAAGGCCGCTGCCCATTCTTCGCCAGCCCATTCTTCGCCGGCCAAGCCTTCGGCCACGGATCCCTCGCCCGCCGCGCCCCTGCCCTCGTCCGAGCGCCGGCGCAAGCCGACGGCGCCGATGGCGGCGCTCGAGCCGCTCGCCGGTCCGGAGGCCGGCTACACCGCATCCGACATCGAGGTGCTGGAAGGGCTGGAGCCGGTGCGGCGCCGGCCCGGCATGTATATTGGCGGCACCGATGAGCGGGCGCTGCACCACCTGTTCTCGGAGGTGATCGACAATTCGATGGACGAGGCGGTGGCGGGCCACGCCAGCTTCATCGAGGTCGAGCTGGAGGAGACGGGCGCGCTCGTCGTCACCGACAACGGCCGCGGCATCCCGATCGACCCGCACCCGAAGTTTCCCGGCAAGTCCGCGCTCGAAGTCATCATGACGACGCTGCATGCAGGCGGGAAGTTCGACTCGAAGGTCTACGAGACCAGCGGCGGCCTGCACGGCGTCGGCATTTCGGTGGTGAACGCGCTGTCCGACCTCCTGGAGGTCGAGGTCGCGCGCAACCAGACGCTCTACCGCCAGAGTTTTTCGCGCGGTCATGCGCAGGGCGGGTTGGAAACCGTCGGGCGGGTGCAGAACCGGCGCGGCACGCGCATCCGCTTCCATCCCGACGCGCAGATCTTCGGCTCGCTGGCGTTCGACCCGCGCCGCCTGTTCAAGATGGCGCGCTCGAAGGCCTACCTGTTCGGCGGCGTCGAGATCCGGTGGCGGTGTGCGCCGGCGCTGATCGAGGGCACCGACATCCCGGCCGAGGCGGTGCACCGCTTCCCCGGCGGCCTGCGCGACTACCTCGCCCGCGACATCGAGGGCAAGGAGCTCGTCACCGACGCGATCTTCTCCGGCAAGATCACAAAGCCCGGCTCGCACGGCTCGCTCGAATGGGCCGTAGCCTGGATGGTCCACGACGACGGCGTCTCCGCCTCGTACTGCAACACCATCCCGACGCCCGAGGGCGGCACCCACGAATCCGGCCTGCGCGTCGCGCTGTTGCGGGCGCTGCGCGAGCACGCCGAGCGGGTGAACCAGGCCAAGCGCATGACGGCGGTGACCACCGACGACGTGATGGCGACCTGCGCCTCCATGCTGTCGGTCTTCATCCGCGAGCCGGAGTTCCAGGGCCAGACCAAGGACAAGCTCGCCACCGTCGAGGCGTCGCGCATCGTCGAGACCGCGATCCGCGACGCCTTTGACCATTGGCTCGCCGCGTCGCCGGCCCAGGCCAACAAGGTGCTAGACTGGGTGATCGACCGGGCCGAGGAGCGCCTGCGCCGACGCCAGGAGAAGGAGGTCGCGCGCAAGACCGCGACGCGCAAGCTGCGGCTCCCCGGCAAGCTCGCCGATTGCTCGGCCGCCGGCACCGCGGGCTCGGAGATCTTCATCGTCGAGGGCGACTCGGCCGGCGGCTCGGCCAAGCAGGCGCGCGACCGGGCCACGCAGGCGATCCTGCCGCTGCGCGGCAAGATCCTGAACGTTGCCTCGGCCAGCCGCGACAAGCTCGGTGCGAACCAGCTTATCGGCGACCTCACCCTCGCGCTCGGCTGCGGCACCGGCGGTCAGTACCGCGACGAGGAGCTGCGCTACGACAAGGTGATCATCATGACGGACGCCGACGTCGACGGCGCCCATATCGCCTCGCTGCTGATCACCTTCTTCTACCGGCAGATGCCGAAGCTCATCGACAAGGGCCACCTCTACCTCGCGATGCCGCCGCTCTACCGGCTGCAGCAGGGCACCAAGACGGCCTACGCCCGCGACGACTCGCATAAGGAGCAGCTGATCAAGACGGTGTTCAAGAACGGCAAGGTCGAGATCAGCCGCTTCAAGGGGCTGGGCGAGATGATGCCGGCGCAGCTGAAGGAGACGACGATGGACCCGAAGAAGCGCATCCTGATGCGCGTCGCCGTCCTCGACGAGGCGCGCGAATCGACCGGCGACGCGGTCGAGCGCCTGATGGGCAACAAGCCGGAAGCCCGCTTCACCTTCATCTCCGAGCGAGCCGCCTTCGCCGAGAAGACCGACCTCGACATCTGAGCGGCCCGGCACGGCGGTCCGATCGGAGCCCGGCCGCGAGGCCGGGCTTTTTCATGCCCGCGATCCGACGACGAAAAAAGCCCGGCCTTTCGGCCGGGCTTCTCGGGTCGGGTCGAACCGCGGCTCTGGGCGAGCCGCGGCCGATCCGGCAGGTCCTAGTACGAGCCGAACTTGTAGTTCAGGCCGGCGCGCACGACGGCGAACTCGGTGCTGTTGTTGCGGTTCAGGCCGCTCTGCACGACGGTCACGCCCGGCGAGGTCAGGGTCAC
>NZ_VRUV01000516.1:0-3158 GCF_008039455.1 Methylobacterium sp. WL116 | reverse complement strand
CGTCTGCACCCAGAGCTGGTACGGGATGCCGGTCTTCGGGTCGGTCCAGAAGTTCGGCGTCACCTGGAAGGAGCCCGACAGGGAGACGTTGAGCCCCTGCGCCACCTGCTGCTGGGTCAGCCCGAGCTCCGAGGCGAGGCGGCGGTCGACGTCGACGAAGAACTGTGGCGTGCCGACGATCTGGTGCAGGTGCACGTCGACCGCGCCCTTCGTCTCCTTCAGGCGGCGGACGATGTTCTGGGCGACCGCGAGGTCCTTTTCGGCGTTGCGACCCGAGACCTGGATGTCGATCTGCGCCAGCGTGCCGAAGTTCAGGATCTGCGTGATGATGTCGGAGGGCTGGAAGTAGACGATCACGTCGGGGAAGCGCTCGCGCAGCACCTCGCGCAGGCGCTTCGCGTAGGCGCCGACGTCGCCGTGTCCCTCGCGCAGGTTCACCAGCATCTGGCCGTCGTTGTAGCCGACGAAGGAGCCGTCCGAGAACGCGAAGTTGTAGTTGTTCGAGGGCAGGCCGATGTTGTCGAGGATCTGCTCGATCTCGCCGTCCGGGATCACCTCGCGCACCGTGGCGCCGACGGCCGCGAAGACCTGCTCGGCGGTCTCGATCCGCATGCCGGGCCGGGTGCGCAGGTGCAGCGTGAGCTGGCTCGAGGCGACCTGCGGGAAGTAGTCGCGCCCGACGAAGGTGAACAGCCCGGCCGTGCCGAGGAACACCAGCAGGACGACGGCGATCGTCGCGACGCGGCGGCGCACCACGACGTGGAGCAGCCCGAGATAGCCGCGGTGGAAGCGCTCGAAGCGCGCCTCGAAGCCGTTCCGGAAACGCCCGGCGACGTGGATCACCGGGCGCCCGAGCCAACCGATGGCCCGCGCCACCCGCCCGCGCCGCGGCGGCGCGACGGCGTCGTGCCCGCCGCCATGTCGCTCGACGTACTCGCGCGCGACCAGCACGTCGATCAGCACCGGCACGAGGGTGCGCGAGAGCAGGTACGAAGTCAGCATCGCGAACACGACCGCGAGCGCCTGCGGTGTGAACAGGTACTTCGGCGTGTCGGCCAGCGCGAAGACCGAGACGAAGGCGGCGCAGATCGACAGCGTCGAGATCAGCGTCGGCTTCGCGATGCTGGCGGCGCCCTCGACCACGGACTTGCGGAACGGCTCGCCCTCCTCGAACAGCCGATAGGTGTTCTCGATCGCCACCGTCGCGTCGTCGACGAGGATGCCGACGGCGAGCGCGAGGCCGCCCAGCGTCATCACATTGATGGTCTGGCCGAGCGCGGCGAGGATCGCGAGCGAGGTCAGGATCGAGAGCGGGATCGAGATCAGCACGACGATGGTCGAGCGCCACGAGCCGAGGAACAGCAGGATCGTCAGGCCGGTGAGGCAGGCGGCGATCGCCGCCTCGTGGATCACGCCCTCGATCGCGGCGGACACGAAGACCGACTGGTCGAACAGCGGCTTGATCGCCATGCCGTCGGGCGCGGCGGCCTGGATTTCGGGCAGCACCTTCTTGACGTTGTTGACCACGTCCAGCGTCGAGGCGGTGCCGTTCTTGAAGATCCGCATCAGCACCGAATGCAGCCCGTCCGAGCGCACGATGTTGACCTGCGGCGGCCCGCCGTCGCGGACGTAGGCGACGTCGCGCACCAGCACCGGCTGGCCGGCCACGACCTTGATCGGGATCTCGTTCAGCGCCGCGATCGCGTCCGGGGTCGCGTTGAGCAGGACCGGATATTGCTGCTCGCCGATCTTGACCAAGCCGGAGGGCACGGTGAGGTTCTGCGCCGTCATCGCGTTGGTGACGTCGAGGGCCGTGAGGCCGAGCGCCCGCAGCGCCTGGAGGTCGAGATCGACCATGATCTGGCGCGGCGTGCCGCCGAACGGCGACGGCAGCGTCGAGCCCGGCACCTGCACGAGGCGCTGGCGGATGCGGTACTGCGCGTAATCGTAGACCTTGGTCAGGCTCTCCTTGGTCGAGGTCAGCGCGAGCTGGATCACCGGCACCGAGGAGGCCGAGAACCGCAGCACGATCGGCGGCTGCACGCCCGGCGGCATCGCCGAGCGGATCGAGTTCATCGCCGAGACGACCTGGGTGATGGCGAGGTCGACGCTGACCTCGCCGTCGAAGTAGATCTTCTGGATCGCGGTGCCCTGGAGCGTCGTCGACTCCATCCGCTTGATGTTGTTGACGTTGTTCGAAAGCGAGAACTCGGCGTAGGTGGTGATCCGCCGCTCCATCTCCGGCGTCGACAGGCCGGTATAGGTCCAGACCACCACGACCACGGGGATGTCAACGATCGGCAGCACGTCCTTGGGCGCGACCACGATCGCGCCGCCCCCGGCGAGCATCATCAGCACGGCGAGCACGTAGGTCGTGATGCGGAACTTCAGTGCGTACTGGACGAGGCCCATCTGGTCTCCGTGATCCGGCCACGGCCCGGATCATCGCATCATGAATTCAGGCGCCACCGAACGCGAGTATTGTTTCGCGATCATGTCCGCGCGCTGCGGCTGCGAAGAGGCCGCAGGACCTTGCGGCGTGGTCGAAGGCCGGCTCAGACCCGCCGTCGCTGGCTCGGACGGGGTTTCGGTGCAGGCTTGTCCGGCCCGTCCGTCGCCCCGGGGCAGATCCCGCGCAGCTGCATCCAATCGGCGTCGCTCAGGATGTGCCTGTCGGGGTCCCGGGCCCCGGCGTGGGCGCGGATTGTCGCGGCACGCTCGCGGGTGAAGGGATGGCTGCGCAGGAGGGCCGGGTCGGCATCCGCCTCGTCCTTGGCGATCCGCTCGAGCATCGAGGCCAGCGCCGCCGCGTCGCCGCCGGCCGACCGCATCGCGGCGACGGAATAGGCGTCGGCCGCGCGCTCGGCATCGCGGCTGTAGCCGGCCGAGAGCACGGCCTGGCCGAGGGCGACGATCACGGTGGAGCCGGTGAGGTCGCCGAGCACGAGGCTGAGCAGGAACGACGTGCCCGAGGCCTGGATCAGCGCCCGGGTCGGATCGCGCAGCGCCACGTGCCCGAGCTCGTGCGCCAGCACGCCGGCGAACTCGTCGGCGCTCCGCGCCTTGGCGATCAGCTCGGAGAGCACGACGACGCGCGCGCCCGGCAACGTCACCGCGTTCGCGGTGTCGTGGCGGCGGACCGTGACCGCGAGATCGGG
>NZ_VRUV01000515.1:0-3250 GCF_008039455.1 Methylobacterium sp. WL116 | reverse complement strand
CCCCTCGACCACCGCCGCGGCCGACGCCAGCACCAACGCCGCCGCGGTCGCGTCGGATTCGGCCCGGAACGCGGCCGCCAACGCCATCGCCGCCTCGAAGGGCAGCGCCTCCTCGAGCGCGCCGGTCTCGTCCGCGGTCGAGACCATGGTGCCGCTCTCGGCCTTCACCCGGGTCGAGACCGGCAACGCCCCGGTGCAGGTGAGCCACCAGGGCCTGTTCGTGGCGACCACGATCTCGTTCAACCTCAGCCCCGGCAAGAGCCTGTCGGACGCCACCGTCGCGATCGACAAGGCGATGGCGGAGCTGCGCCTGCCGGCCACCATCCACGGCGAGTATGCGGGCGCGGCCAAGAACTACGTCGCCTCGGCCTCGCGCCAGCCGCTGCTGATCCTGGCCGCGATCCTGGCCGTCTACGCCATCCTCGGGATCCTGTACGAGAGCTTCGTGCACCCGGTCACGATCCTCTCGACGCTGCCGTCGGCGGGCATCGGCGCGCTGCTGGCGCTGCTGGTGACCGGCACCGAGTTCACGATCGTCGCGCTGATCGCGGTGTTCCTGCTGATCGGCATCGTCAAGAAGAACGCCATCATGATGATCGACTTCGCCCTCGACGCGGAGCGGACGCGCGGCGCCAGCCCCCGCGACGCGATCTTCGAGGCCTGCCTCTTGCGCTTCCGGCCGATCATGATGACAACGCTGGCGGCGCTGCTCGGCGCGGCGCCGCTGATCTTCGGCGGCGGCGAGGGCTCCGAGCTCCGCCGCCCGCTCGGCATCGCCATCGCCGGCGGCCTGATCGTGAGCCAGATCCTGACCCTGTACACCACCCCCGTCGTCTACCTCTGCCTCGACCGCCTCCGGCACCGGGTGAACGCCCGCCGCCGCGGCGGCGCGGCGGCCCTGCCGGCGGGGGAATGATGCGGTTCCGATCGATGCAGGACGGGGTCGGCGCACCCCCCTCTCCCCGCGCGCGGGGAGAGGGCCGCGACGACCTCGTCGTCGGCGCGGCGAGGCGGCAGCCGACGGTGAGGGGGCGTATCCGGATGCGCCTCGTCCTGCCCGGCCCCCTCACCTTCGCTTCCGCTCGCCGCATGCACGACGCGGTGCATGCGGCCCTCTCCCCGCGTGCGGGGAGAGGGGATGCGCACCCAGCTTGGCGCCATGTCCTGAGGACGGGCGGTCTCGTCGCCCTCACCACCGCCCTGTCGGCCTGCGTCGTCGGCCCAGACTACGCGCGCCCGTCCGTCGAGACGCCGCTGGCGTTCAAGCAGGGCGGCGCCCGCGAGGATTCGGTCGCCTTCGTCGCGTCGCGGAAGAACTGGCGCCCCGGCCTCCCCAACGACGCGGCCGAGCGCGGCGACTGGTGGCGGGTGTTCAAGGACCCGGCGCTCGACCGGCTGATCCGCCTCGTCGACGTCGACAACCAGAGCCTGCGCCAATCCGTGGCGAACTACCGGCAGGCGCGGGCGATCGTCGAGTCGGCCCAGGCCGCGCTCTACCCGACGGTCATCGGCGCCCCGAGCATCACCCGCTCGCGCACGCTGGGCTCCGAGCGCACCTCCGTGTCGATCCAGGGGCAGGCGAGCTGGGAGCTCGACCTGTTCGGCCGCATCCGCCGGACCATCGAGACCGAAGCGGCCCTGGCCCAGGCCGACGCCGCGACGCTGGCGCTGACGCGCCTGACCATCCAGGCCGAGGTGGCCAACAACTACCTGTCGCTGCGCTACGCCGATTCGCTGGTGCGGGTGCTCAACGCCAACGTCGAGAACTTCAAGCGCACGGTGGCGATCACCGAGAACCAGTACAATGCCGGCGTCGCCGCGCGCTCGGACGTGATCACCGCGCAGACGCAGGTGCAGACCACCCAGGCCTCGGCGATCGCCGCGACCCTCACCCGCGCCCAGTTCGAGAACGCGATCGCCACGCTCGTCGGCCGCCCGCCCTCGGAGCTGTCGCTGCCGGTGGCGCCGCTGGCGCTGGTGCCGCCCGCGGTGCCGGTCGGCATCCCCGCCGCCCTGCTCGAGCGCCGCCCGGACGTGGCCCAGGCCGAGCGCACCGTCCAGGCGCAGAGCGAGCAGATCGGCGTCGCGGTGGCCGCGCTCTATCCGACCGTGACGCTCTCGGCCTCGGGCGGGATCTCGGGGCTCACCAGCAACGGCCTGCTCTCGGCCGCCAACCAGGTCTGGGCGGTGTCGGCGGCCGGCAGCGAGGTGCTGTTCGACGGCGGCGCGCGCTCGGCCGCGATCACCGCCGCGCGGGCGGCCTACGACGCGGCGGTGGCGAACTACCGCCAGACCGTGCTCGCCGCCTTCGCCGACGTGGAGAACGGCCTCGTCGGCGTGCGCATCCTCGCCCGCCAGCAGGTGGCGCAGGACGAGGCCGTGACGCTGGCCCGCCGCGCCGTCGAGATCACCCTGAACGAGTACCGCGCCGGCACCCAGAACTTCACCACCGTCGTCACCGCCCAGGCGCTGCAGCTCAACAACGAGGTCGCGGCGCTGCAGGTGCGGCTCGCCCGCTTCACCACCGCCGTCGGCCTGATCCGGGCGCTCGGCGGCGGCTGGGACGCGCGCGCGCTGCCGAGCGATGCCGAGCTGAAGGGCCCGCGCCTGCCGATCGACCTGTCGCCGGCGGTGCACCCGGACGAGTAGCCGGCCCGTCACGCAAGGCCTGACGCCGTCAGGCGGCGCGCACCGTGGCGAGGAAGCGGTCGACCTCCGCGCCCAGGTGCCCGGATTGGCGCGACAGCGCACCGGCCGAGGTCAGGACCTGGGCGGCGGCGGCGCCGGTCTCCTCGGCCGCGCTCGCCACGCCGGCGATGGTGCTCGTCACCGCGCCGGTCCCCGTCGCCGCCTGGCCGACGTTGCGCACGATCTCCCGGGTCGCCGCGCCCTGCTCCTCCACCGCCGCCGCGATCGTCGTCGCCATCGCGTCGATGTCGCGGATGCGGCGGGTGATCGCGGCGATCGCCTCCACCGCCTGGCCGGTCGCGCCCTGGATCTGCGTGACCTGGCCCGCGATCTCCTCCGTCGCCCGGCCGGTCTGGGCGGCGAGCGCCTTGACCTCGGAGGCCACCACCGCGAAGCCGCGGCCGGCCTCGCCGGCGCGCGCCGCCTCGATGGTGGCGTTGAGCGCGAGCAGGTTGGTCTGGCCGGCGATGTCGGCGATCAGGCCGACGACGTCGCCGATCCGCCCGGCCGCCCGGCTGAGGGCGTCGACGAGCCGGACGGTGTCGTCCGCCTGCGCCACGGC
>NZ_VRUV01000514.1:0-3258 GCF_008039455.1 Methylobacterium sp. WL116 | reverse complement strand
GCGCTTCGAGGGCGTCGCGTTCCGCCCCCTCGAAGCGCAGACGCTCGGCCGCCGCCGGCACCAGGGCGACCCCGAGGCCGGCACGCACCAGTGCCAGGATCGAGTGGATCTGCGTCAGCTGCTGCAGGATGCGCGGCTGGATGCCGGCCTCGGCGAACAGGCCGCGGACGAGGTCGTGGAAGTAGTGCGCCTCGTTCGGCGCGTAGGCGATGAACGGTTCGCCGTCGAGGTCCGCCAGCGTCAGGCCCGCGTGCGCCGCCAGGCGATTGCCGGCGGGCACGGCGACCACCATCGGCTCGGCCAGCGCCCGCACGGAGGCGAGGTCGGGATGGGTGACCGGCGGGCGCACCAGCGCCGCGTCGATGCGCCCGGCCAGCAGTTCCTCGACCTGATCCTTGGTCACCATCTCGCGCAGCGCGAGCGTCACGTCCGGCAGCGCGGCCCGGGCGGCGATGACGAGGCGGGGCAGGAAGTCGTAGGCCGAAGCCGCCGTGAACCCGAGCTTGAGCACCCCGGCCCTTCCGGCCGCGACCTGGCGGGTGACGTGGGTCGCGGTCTCGGCGAGCCGCAGGATGCGCTGCGCCTCGGGCAGGAAGCTGCGCCCGGCCGCGGTCAGGCGCACCGAGCGGCTGGTGCGGTCGAGGAGCTGCACGTCGAGGATGCGCTCCAGGACCTGGATCTGCCGCGAGAGCGGCGGCTGGGTCATGTTCAGCCGGGCGGCGGCCCGGCCGAAATGCAGCTCCTCGGCGACGGCCGCGAAGCACCGGAGCTGGCTGAAGTCGAACATGCGCGATCCTGGAAAGGCGACCCGGGTTGCGACGTGCCTGGATTGATCGCATCCCGATGCCGGTCGCGGCGAGACGGATGATGGCAGCAAAGCTTCGATCGGTCTCGTCGGCCTGCCTCGCGATGCGCTTGAACGCCTTCGGCTTGCGGAAGACGGTCTCGATCGGGTGGCGTCGCTTCGGCGAGGTGGGTCGTCACGGGCACGTTCGACTTCGCCGTCGTTGACGTTCGTCCGATCGTCCCTCATATTGCGGACATGTTCGCGGGAGTTCCCCGGCTAAATTGCAGGACGACCCCGATGGCCGGCACATCCGCTCCGAACAGCCTCGACATCGCCGAGCAGGTCGCTCGCGTCCTCCGGTCGAACGCCGAGACCCAGAAATTCATTGAGGAACAGGCTAAGCTGCGCGCCGAGGCCGACAAGCTGACGCGCGAGCGAGCCTTGGCACCCTGGCAGATCGCCCTGTCCGGCATGGCCGCGGGTGCTGCGCTGTTCGGCGCGGGCGCCGCCTTCATCAAGGTGTTGGGCGGGTGACTGCCAGCCGCCTCCGCGACGTGCTCGCCCGGCTGCGCTGGTCGCAACGGGGCTTCGCTCAGGCCCTGGCCTGCGATGACCGCCTGGTGCGCCGTTGGGCCTCCGGCGACGCCGCGATCCCACCCGACGTCGCAGGCTGGCTCGAAGCGCTGGCCGAGGCGCATGCCCGCCATCCCGTGCCCGAGGGGTGGCGGCGGCGGTCCGCTTGAGCCGGTTGCGCGGACGTGTTCTGCGGGTCCGCGCAACCTGCGACCGGTCTGGAAGCCGGGCCGGAGACGTGTCGCCTTTGAAGCGTTGCCTTGCCGGCGCGAGCCCGCTCAGCGCAGCTCCACCCGCCGGATCTCGCCGACGACGACGAGGTAGCAGAACACGGCGACGAGCGCGTTCAGCCCGACGAACACCAGCGCGCCGTTGAACGACCCCGTCTGCTGCACGATGTAGCCGATCGCGATCGGGGTGGTGATGCCGGCGGTGTTGCCGAAGGTGTTGAACAGCCCGCCCGAGAGGCCGCCGCCCTGGCGCGGCGAGGTGTCGGAGACGACCGCCCAGCCGAGCGCCCCGACGCCCTTGCCGAAGAAGGCGAGCGCCATCAGCCCGACCACGAGCGCGTCGGTCTGGACGTAGTTGCAGCCGACGATGACCATCGACAGCAGCATCCCGCCGACGATCGGGATCTTCCGCGATGCGGTCAGCGACCAGCCGCGCTTGAGCAGCCGGTCCGAGATCCAGCCGCCCAGGATGCCGCCGACGAAGCCGCAGAGCGCCGGCAGCACCGCGGCGAAGCCCGCCTGCAGGATCGACAGGCCGCGCTCCTTCACGAGGTAGACCGGGAACCAGGTCAGGAAGAAGTACGTCAGCGTGGTGATGCAGTACTGCCCGACGTAGATCCCGAGCAGCATGCGGTTGGCGAGCAGCTGCCGGATCGTGCGGCCGGCGTCGACCTGGGCCACGCCCGCGTCGCGGCCGTCCATGTCGAGGAGGGCGCCGCCCGCCTCGATGTAGTCGCGCTCCCCCTGGTTGATCGCGGGGTGCTCCTTCGGCCCGTAGATCACCTGGGTCCACAGCAGCGCGAAGGCGATGCCGAGCGCGCCCATCAGGGTGAAAACGTGGTGCCAGCCGTAATGGTGGACGACGAAGCCCATCAGCGGCGTGAACAGCACGGTGGCGAAGTACTGCGAGGCATTGAAGAAGGCCGAGGCGGTGCCGCGCTCGGCGGTGGGGAACCACGCCGCGGTGATCCGGGCGTTGGCCGGAAACACCGGCGCCTCGGCGAGGCCGACGAGCAGGCGCAGGCCGAACAGCACCGCCACCGCGGTGAAGCCGGTGAAGAAGCCGACCGCCCCCTGCATCAGCGTGAAGGCCGACCACAGGAAGATCGCGCCGGCATAGACCCACTTCGCGCCGTAGCGGTCGAGCAGCCAGCCGCCGGGCAGCTGCGCCAGGACGTAGGACCAGGCGAAGGCGGAGAAGACGTAGCCCATCGCCACCGCATCGAGGCCCAGGTCCTTGGCCAGCGACGGGCCGGCGATGGAGAGCGTCGCGCGGTCGGCGTAGTTGATGGTGGTGGCGATGAAGAGCATCGTCACGATGAGGAGCCGCACGCGGCTGCGCTTCACCGCGGTCATGGCGAGACCCGCGCTCATACGACCTTCTCCCTGAAGGCGGACCGCCCGGCCGGTGCCGCGGCGGACAGCGGCCGTTCTCTGAAGGCCCCTCGACGGGGCCCCGGCGGCCGCTTGCGATCTCAGGTTAGGAGCGTCCCCGGCGCGGCGTCCAACTCAAAGGCTGGATGGATCGATGCGGCGCGCGCATCGATCGGCGGCGGGAAAGCGACGGGATGACGATGGTCGGGATGAGCGGGGGTGGGGCTTGAGCGCTCGGTACGGGCTGGAGATTCGGGCGGCCAGCGCCGCCGACGCGCCGGGGCTCGCCGCGCT
>NZ_VRUV01000513.1:0-3260 GCF_008039455.1 Methylobacterium sp. WL116 | reverse complement strand
CTCCCGGATCGCGCCGGTCTCCTGCGGCGCGTCCTGGCCGGGCCCGGGCAGACCGTCGCGCTGGTCGGCTCGTCCGGCGTCGGCAAGTCGACGCTCGTCAACACCCTGGCCGGGCCCGGCCAGGACGCGCCGCAGGAGACCGGCGCGATCCGGGAGCACGACGCCAAGGGGCGCCACACCACGACGGGCCGCTCGCTGCACGCGATGGCCGGGGGCGGCTGGGTGATCGACACGCCGGGGATGCGCACGCTCCACGTCAGCGACGCCGCGGAGGGGATCGACACGCTGTTCGCCGAGATCACCGAGCGCGCGCCCGACTGCCGGTTCCGCGACTGCACCCACGCGCACGAGCCGGGCTGCGCGGTGCAGGCCGCCATCGCCGACGGAACCCTCGACCCCGACCGCCTGGACCGCTGGCGCAAGCTCGTCGCGGAGAATCGCGACAAGACCCCGGCCACGGCGCCGCGGCGCCCGCGCAGGCACTGAGCGCTCGACCGGTATTCGCCGGCTCTTGACCGGGTCGTCCGGCGCGGATCGACTGTCCTTTCGCGCGCCGTCACCGGACCGTCACGCACGCGACCTATCCGAAGGCGTTCGAAGTCCGATCGCCGTCGAGATCCGTCATGTCCGATTCTGCCCGCCTGACACCGCACCTGTCGGGCGCCGAACCGAGGCGGCGCCCGGGTCCGACGCTCGATCGCGGCCTGCATCCGGGCGGGATCGTCGCGTTCCTGCTGATCCTGGTGGCGGGCCTGGTCTACGCCGGCGTCAGCCTGATCACCGACATGAACGCGGTCGGCCAGACGCCGCTGGCGATCGGCGCCTTCGTGCTCCTCGGCCTCGCCCTGCTGATCGCGCTGGCCTTCGAGTTCGTGAACGGCTTCCACGACACCGCCAACGCGGTGGCGACCGTGATCTACACCCACTCGATGCCGCCGCTCGTGGCGGTGATCTGGTCCGGCGCCTTCAATTTCCTCGGCGTGATGCTGTCCTCGGGCGCGGTGGCCTACGCCATCGTCACGCTGCTGCCGGTGGAGCTGATCCTGCAGGTCGGGTCGGGCGCCGGCTACGCGATGATCTTCGCGCTGCTCATCGCCGCGATCGTCTGGAACCTCGGCACCTGGGCCTTCGGCCTGCCGAACTCCTCGTCGCACGCGCTGATCGGCTCGGTGATCGGCGTCGGGCTGGCCAACCAGCTGATGGCGCCGGAAGGCTCCGCGACCTCGGGCGTCGACTGGGCCCAGGCGCTCGGCGTGTTCAAGGCGCTGCTGTTCAGCCCGCTCATTGGCTTCGTCGCGGCGGCCCTCCTGCTGCTGGCGCTCAAGCTCACCGTGCGGCGCAAGGACCTCTACGAGGCGCCCGAGGGCGACACGCCGCCCCCGCTCTGGATCCGTTCGCTGCTGATCCTGACCTGCACGCTGGTCTCGTTCTTCCACGGCGGCAACGACGGCCAGAAGGGCATGGGCCTCATCATGCTGATCCTGATCGGCGCGGCGCCCACCGCCTACGCCCTGAACCGCACCATGGCCGACGACACGACGCCGGCCTTCATCCAGACCTCGCAGAGCGCCAGCGCGGTGTTCGCGAGCCACGCCGGGACGACGGCCCAGCCCGACGCGGCGGCCGCCCGCAAGCAGGTCTCGGACGCGCTCAAGACCAAGGACCTGAACCAGCCGGGGGTCTACGGCGCGCTCGCGGCCCTCTCCACCGACATCGCCGCCAACGTGCGGAACTACGGTGCGATCAAGCAGGTGCCGGCGGCGCAGACCTCGAACCTGCGCAACGACATGTACCTCGCCGCCGACGCGATCCGGCTGCTGCCGAAGAACGGCACCAGCTTCTCGGAGGCCGAGGCCGGCACGCTGAAGGCCTATACCGGCCTGCTCAACGACGGCACGCGCTACATCCCGACCTGGGTGAAGGTCTGCGTCGCGCTGGCGCTGGGCCTGGGCACCATGGTCGGCTGGAAGCGGATCGTGGTCACGGTCGGCGAGAGGATCGGCAAGACCCACCTGACCTACGCGCAGGGCGCCTCGGCCGAGCTCGTCGCCGCCGGCACGATCGGGCTGGCCGAGGTCTACGGCCTGCCCGTCTCGACCACCCACATCCTGTCCTCGGGCGTCGCCGGCACCATGGCGGCCAACGGCTCCGGGCTGCAGATGTCGACGGTGCGCAACATGGCGCTGGCCTGGGTGTTGACCCTGCCGGCGGCGATCACCCTGGCGGGCGTCCTGTTCTTCATCCTCCGCCACGTCTTCTGAGGCCAACGCCTTTCAAAGCCTGCGCATGTCCCGCTCGTCGCCCCGGGATCGCCCGCGGCGATCACCCGGACGCGTCTGACCGGATCGTGCGCCCGGCCGGGCGAGGGCGCGCGCGGTCGGGTTTCAGGGGCGGCGCCTTGCATGCCGACGGCCGGCTCCACGGCCTCGGCGGGGCTGCAAACCCGGTCGATGTCGGCTAGGCCGGGACCGATCCGGCCTCCTCGGCCGGGCGTTCGCGAGCCGCGGCCCAGCATGCCTTCCACCTCCTCGATCGCTCGCCTGATCCTGGTGCTCGCGGCCGCGGGCTTCTCCAGCACCTTCGCGTGGCGCTCGGTCGAGCCGCTGGTCGGCGTGCTGGCGCGCGACCTGCGCAGCGACGCCCACACCGTGGCGCTGCTCTCGACCGCCTTCGCGCTGCCCTACGCGCTGATCCAGCCGATCCTCGGGCCGGTGGGCGACGCGGTCGGCAAGGAGCGGGTCATCACCGCGTGCCTCGCGGTGCTGGTGGCGGCGCTGGTCGGCTGCGCCTTCGCCGAAGACCTGCGCCTGCTCTTCGGCCTGCGGATGGTGGCGGGCGCCGCGGCCGGCGGGGTGATCCCGCTGGCGCTCGCCCTGATGGGCGACCGGGTGCCGATGGAGCGCCGCCAGGTGGCGATCGGCCGCTTCCTCGTCGCGGTGATCCTCGGGCAGCTCTCGGGCTCGACCTTCGCCGGGCTGATCGAGGGGCAGGTCGGCTGGCACGGCGTGTTCGCGATCAACGCCGCGGTCGCCGTGCTCGGCTGCGCCGCGACCCTGCTCGGGTTCGACCGGAGCGGCCGCCTCCCGGCGCGACGGCCGGAATTCGGGCTGGCGCTGACGCGCTATCGCGCGATCGTGGCCAACCCGCGCGCGCGGGTGCTGTTCGCGGCGGTGTTCGTCGAGGCGATCGCGGTGTTCGGCATCTTCCCGCACCTCGCGCCGCTGATCGAGGCGCGCGGCGAGGGCGGCCCGCGCGAGGCC
>NZ_VRUV01000512.1:0-3268 GCF_008039455.1 Methylobacterium sp. WL116 | reverse complement strand
CCGGGGGTCCAGGGTGAAGGGGGGCCGGAGCGGCTGAGAGGGCGTCAGTGCGCCGGCAGCCTGCCGTCGGGGGTGTAGCGGTCGACCGCCGAGGGAAGCACCCGAGACAGCCTGGAAAGAAGCTCGTCGCCGGAGAGCCCGGTCTGCTTTATCAGGGTGGCGAGCAGGTCGGGACCAATGGCAGAATGCAGGTGTTCGGCCGGGATCTCGGTGTTCCGGCCCTGCCGGACCCAGGTATCGGCGGCCTCGCCGTGACCGTTGCCGCGGAAGTGCTCGATCAACTGGCTCAGGCCCCCACCGAGGAGCCCGCCGGCACCCGTGCCGCCGAGGTTACCCAGAATACCCCCGAGGCCTGGTTGGCCATGCGCCGCACCGGAAGGTGTGGCGTCGGTCGCTCCCTTCAGCATCTCGGCGATCTTGTCCTTGTTCTGGAACCCGGCCACGGCGAGCAGGCCGAGCAAGGCGGTCATGGAGGGAAAGCCGTCACTCATCGCGTGTCTCCTGTGGTCGTGTATGCCGTTCACCGCGGCTGAGTGGCGGTGCCTTAGCCGGTCGTCGGGTTGGTCGGGTTGTCGTCGGTCGGTCCGAGCTTCTGCGTCTCCGGACGGTCGTCGGTCGCAACCTCTTCCAGGGTCATGTCGGGGGGCGTTGTCCCACGCTCCGGCATCGGGTCCGTCGGGGATTGCGCGGGAGGCTCTGCCGGCCCGTCGACCCACGCGTCGGGCTCCGCGAGGTTGAAGTCGTAGCCCTGCGAGCCGACCTCGGTGGCCTGGATGGTCAGCACCTTGCAGCCGTGGACCGAGGCATGGGGGCCGTGCACGACGCCGGCCGCGTGCGTCAGGTACGTCCCGGGCCCGAGGCTGCGACCCGCGTCCACGAGGTCACCCTCCAGCACGTAATGGGCTTCTGCTCCGTTCCTGTGGAAGTGTGCCGGGATCTCGGCTCCCGGCTTGATGTGGATGATGGTGGCGACCACCCCGCGCGAGGCGTCGACGTTGAGCAGCTGGGCCTCGATGCCCTCCGGGGTCGCCCCCGGGAGCTTGATCCCGGAGATTGCGATTCCGTCTGCCACGGCGACCAGCGAACCGTCGTTACCTATCGTCATCGGGTGTGGTTCATTCCGGGTTCTGGGTGTGCGTTCGTCATCGGGGGCGGCGATCCTCGGCCTGTTGTGCCCGGCGCTCGGTCGTGGTCTCCCGCACCCGGTACAAGGCGATGGCCGAACGGCACCCGGGCGAGACCTTCGCCATCTTGGCCCGGAAACAGGCCTCGACTCGGTCGCCGTTCGGATCGATGCCTGCGCAGAGCCGGAGGTAATCGCCGGTGCAGGCAGACCGCAGAGCCTCCTCGGAGACGCCGAGATCGCGGGCCTGCGCGGTCACGTTCGGCAGGGCGAGGAGGGCCGCCAGGCCGAGGATGCGAAACGGGGCCATGTCGGTTGCCTCCGATGACGGGTGCATGCGTCGAAGCGGGGCGGGGACGGCCGGAGGCCGCCCCCTGGTCGAGGCTTAGAGCGGCTTGTGCGGGACGGTCCCGGTGGCGGTGCCGGCGGTGCCGGTCCGGCTCACCGTCCCGCGCTCGTCGGTGACCTCGACCTCGGTGTGGCGCACCTTGTCGGTCACGGTCTCGACGCGGTCGGACGCCTCCTTGCGGATGCCGACCTCCCCGACGACGTGGGCTTCCTTCGAGACCACCGCCTGCTCGCGCATCTCGGTCGCCTCGATGATCTTGTCCTCGAACAGGGCCATGTCGCCCGGGGTCACCGCACGGTCGACCACGCGCCGGTCGACATGCACGGTCTCGTCCCGCAGGGTGACGTTCTCGCTCACCGCAGTCTCGACGGCGTAGGAGCGCACCCGCACCCGGCCGCTGTCGACCATGCGCTTACCGACGTTGAGGCGTTCCTCGACCACCGGGATGTACTCGGTCCCCTGGGCCGTGCCTGGGGCGGCGACGGACTCGGTGGATCCAGCCGCATGCAGGCCGGTGGTCCTTGTCGAGGCCGCGGTGGTGGCGGCCATCACCGGGGCCCCGGCGGCCTGCCCGCTCCAGCCGTCCTTGCGCCAGGAGGCCTCGCGCTCGTCCATGTCGACCGAGCCGTGCTCCTCAAGGATGTCGTAGGTCTGCTCGGCGTATCCGTCCTCGACGGTCGCGGTCAGCATGGTACCGCCGCGGTGCAGGCCCTCGGCGTGGAGGTGGCGATCCTCCTCCGGCATGAAGAACTCCTTCAGCGAGCCCCACATGCCTTCCTCGTGCGTCGTCGTGTCGGCTGTGCCGGCCTCGTTGCCGGACAGGATCCGGACGCCGACCTCGGGGATGCCGAGGGCGACGAGCTTCGCCTTGGCGGCGGTCGCCTCCGGGTAGGTGTCGTACATAGCGGTGATGGTCTGGGTCATGGTTCGATCTCCGATGAAGGCGTGGGGGACAGGGCCGTGACGTGCCCCTCGGGGGACACGCGTTCGATCACGGCTTGCTGCCTGCGCAGCGTCACCGGCATCTCGACGTCCTCGCCCGCCGTGGTCCGGCGGACATGCACCTCCTCCCGCAGGACGAGGCGCTTCTCGACGACGAGGATCTCTTCCAGGACGGGGATGATGGTCACCCCGTTCTCCTCGCGGACCACCGGGGGCGTCTCGCCCTCGGCCAAGGTCCGGTTGATCGGCACCCTGGTGACCCCGACCATGTCGCTACGCAGGGTCTCGCGCAGGATCTGGTCCGTGGTCTCGGTGCGGGTGGAGACCCGCACCCGTCCGGTCTCCACCGCCCGCTTGTCAATGCGGGCGGTCTCGGCGATCAGCGGGAGCGTTACGCTCTCGCCGACGGCGACCTCCGCCGCGTGCTTGTCCTGCGTCCCAAGGAGACGCGGCTCGATGGCGGAGGGGTCGCTCACCGTCAGACCCGACGCTGGGTCGTCGTGGCGGCGACGGCGGTGCGGGTGAGCACCGGATCGACGGCGGCTCCGCGACCGGCGAAGAAGGCAGCCAGCGCGCCGAGGACCAGCGCCAGGGCACCGTAGAGCGCGACCTGGGTCCGGGCCTGCTCGACCGGAATGTTCTGCGCCTTGGCCAAGGCCTGGGCCGCCTTCTCCTGCGCGTCCTTCTGCTGGGTGGCGTCACCGGTCACTGCAGCGCGCATCGCGCTGACGGCGGCGTTCTTCAGGGCCTCCGGATCGTTGCCGGTGCCGTTGCGAACCTTGCTCTCGATGTTCGAGAACGGGTTGTCCATGCCGGGGAGCGAGGGGGCCGCGGCCTGCGCGGCGGTCTTCACC
>NZ_VRUV01000511.1:0-3270 GCF_008039455.1 Methylobacterium sp. WL116 | reverse complement strand
CCTGCGCCTCGCGCAGCCGCGCCGCCTCGGTGGTCTTCAATTGCTGCGCGGCTTCCTCGAGGGAGACGTCACGGATCGTCACCACCGCCCGGGCGATGTCGCCGATCTCGTCGCGCCGGCCGCTGCCGGGCACCTGCTCCAGCGCCTGCCGGGCGGCCAGGGCCTTGAGCGCGGCGGTGAGCGCGCCGAGGGGCCGCGCGATCGACCGGGCCAGCAGCAGGCCGAGGATGGCGGTGCCGGCCAGCACCCCGAGCCCGACCAGCGCCAGCGTCCGCGACAGGGTCGAGACGGCGCCGATCGCCTCGTCGAGGCTCTGCTCGGCGATCACCGTCCAGGGCGCGCCGAGCACCGACACGACCGAGGACGCCGCCAGGTGCCGGCCGTCCGCGCCCGAAAAGTCGAACGGCCGCCCCTCCGCGAGGCGGGCCGGGGCGATCCCGAGCGCATCGAGGGGGCTGCCGGCCTTGGCGTCCGGGTTCAGCGGCGGCCGGGTGCGCAGCAGGCCGTCGGCGCCGGTCGAGAGCGTCTGCCCGGTCTCGCCGAGGCCGGTGCGCTTCGACAGGGTGGGATCGAACAGGGCCGGCCCGACCCGCATCACGACGTAGCCGATGCGCTCGGCCGCCTGCGCCGTGCCCATGGCGACGTTGGCGCGCTTCGTCACCGCGCGGCCGATGAAGGCGGAGGGCCCGGCATCGACCGGATAGGCCGCGAAATCCTCGAACAGGGCGGCCTCGGGGTCGGCGGCCTTCAGGCGCTCGAACAGCCGCGCCAGCCCGGTTCCCCGCAGCGCCGGATCGGAGACCGGCCGCGCGAAATCCTCGCCCTTGGTGGTGGTGTAGACGATGCGCCCGCCCTCATCGAGCACCATCAGGTCGGCGTAGCCCGCCTGCGCCAGCAGCTTGCGGGCGACCTCCTGCACCTTCGCGTGCCGGCGCCCGTACATCGTGTTGGTCGCCGTGCCGTCGAGCGCGATGCGCGCCGCCGCCGTCTCCGGCGCCCGGAAGGCGGCCAGGAGGCCGGCATAGTCGGGCTTGGACGGGTCGAGGGTCTCGATCAGGTCGGCGACGTTCGACACCACCTGCGGGTGCGCCGCCACCGTGAGGAAGTCGGCCTGCATCCGGTCGGCGACCAGCTCGACCCCGTCGCGCCGCGCGTCGGCGGCAAGCTGCAGCCGCTCGCGCGCCGCCTCCATCAGCCCGGCGCGGGCCTGGTGCCAGCTGAAGCCGCCCATCGCCGTGGCGCTGAGGAGCGCGAGCCCGATGGTCATGGCGGGCAGGCGCGCCTCGAGACGTGAGAATGCCGACATCGATCCGTCTCGAAAATGCTCGGAGAGCTTGAGCCGGTCCTTAGGCAGGCGCGCGTTAAGATTCCCTGCTCGTGCGAGCCGCACGAGACAAGACGACGATCCTATAAAACCGTATCGATTGGGATTATCGGCGGTCTTCGCAGCCGCATCCGCCCGCGCTCGACTGCCCGGGCCCGGCCCGCGCCGCGCGAATGCAGGCGGGCGGGCGCTCGATACGGCGGGCGATTCAGGCCCGCACGCGCTCGATCCGCGCGCCGCAGCGGGCGAGCTTGGCCTCCAGCGCCTCGAAGCCGCGGTCGAGGTGGTAGACCCGGTTGATCTGGGTCTCGCCCTCGGCCGCCAGCCCCGCGATCACCAGCGACACCGAGGCGCGCAGGTCGGTCGCCATCACGGGCGCGCCCTTGAGGCGGTCGACGCCCTCGACGATGGCGAGGTCGCCCTCGAGGCGGATCCGGGCGCCCAGGCGCGCCAGCTCCTGCACGTGCATGAAGCGGTTCTCGAAGATGGTCTCGCGGATCTGCGACTGGCCGTTGGCCAGGGTCATCAGCGCCATGAACTGCGCCTGCAGGTCGGTGGGGAAGCCCGGGAACGGGTCGGTGGTCACGTCGACCGCCGCGATTCCCGCCCCGTTGCGCCGCACCCGGATGCCGCCGGGAACCTGGGTGATCTCGGCGCCGGTGGTGGAGAGGATGTCGAGGGCCGAATGCAGCAGGTCGGCGCGGGTGTTCTCCAAGACCACGTCGCCGCCGGTCATCGCCACCGCCATGGCGTAGGTGCCGGTCTCGATCCGGTCGGGCAGCACCTCGTGGCGGGCGCCGTTCATGCGGGCGACGCCCTCGATCACGATGCGCGGGGTGCCGGCGCCCTGGATGCGGGCGCCCATCTTGGTGAGGCACTCGGCGAGATCCACCACCTCCGGCTCGCGGGCGGCGTTGGAGATCACCGTGGTGCCGTAGGCGAGGGAGGCCGCCATCAGCGCCACGTGGGTGCCGCCGACGGTTACCTTCGGGAAGTCGATCTCGGCGCCGCGCAGGCCGTTCTTGGTCTTGGCGACGACGTAGCCGGCATCGATCTCGATCTGCGCGCCGAGCCTCTCCAGCGCCATGATCAGGAGGTCGACCGGCCGGGTGCCGATGGCGCAGCCGCCGGGGAGCGAGACCTTGGCCTCGCCGAAGCGCGCCAGCAGCGGCGCGACCACCCAGAAGCTCGCCCGCATGGTCGAAACCAGCTCGTAGGGCGCCGTGGTGTCGATGACGTTGGAGGCGGTGAGCCGGATGGTCTGGCCGGTCTCGGTGGTCTGCCCCGGGCGCTTGCCGACCACCATGTGGTCGACGCCGTGGTTGCCGAGGATCCGCGTCAGCGCGGCGATGTCGGCGAGCCGCGGCACGTTGGCGAGCTCCAGCGTGTCGCCGGTGAGAAGGCTCGCGATCATCAGCGGCAGGGCGGCGTTCTTCGCCCCCGAGATCGGGATCGTGCCGTTGAGCGGCACGCCGCCGGTGATGTGGATGCGGTCCATGGTCTCGTGATCCTCACGCGCCGCGCTTCGTCCCGCGCGCCGCCGGCCCTGCCCCTCGGGCGCTCGCCGCCCATGCTCGAGCGCAGCCTATAGGCGAGTTTTGTCCGAAAGGGGACCGCGCCGGCGCGCCGGGTCTTTGCTCGGTTCGCAGGCCGGCCTCGGAGGCGGGAGCATCGCGGCGCCGATCCGCGCCGCCCCTTCCGCTTCGCCCCGGACGATCCGGGAAGGACCCGGCCCGGCGACGGGACGCAGGCCCCTGCCGAGCCCGGCGAAACGCGTCCCGCCTCATCCAAGTGACGTCGCGGAGGAGCCGGCTCGACGGGCTCGGGCTGCGGACGCAGCGCCGATGCCTCGCGTGCCGCCTATGACGACGGCGCGTCCGACGGGGCCGGGTCGCGGTCGTCCGGCGGCTCGGCGGCGGGGCAAGAGGCGGCGCAGGAGGAGGGGC
>NZ_VRUV01000510.1:0-3272 GCF_008039455.1 Methylobacterium sp. WL116 | reverse complement strand
CCCGCGCGGCGGCGCTCGCGCGGCTCGGCCGATTTCGGCTCCGGGTCGGGGCGGAGCTGCACCGGCTCGCGGCCGAACAGGATCGCCTCGCCCTTGTCGGTCATGGTGAGGCCGCCGTAGCCGTCGGTGTTCTCGGCCACCGCGCCGGCGGCGAAGAGCTGGCGCAGGATCGCGCGCCACGCGGCGACCGGCTTGTCGGCGCCGACGCCGAAGGTTTTGAGCTGCTCGTGGCCGTTGCGGCGGATCGGCTCGCTCACCTTGCCGTGGACCACGTCGCAGACATAGGCCGCGCCGTAGCGCTGCCCGGTGCGCACGATCGCCGAGAGGATCTTCTGGGCCGGGACCGTGCCGTCGACGAGCGTGACGCCGCCGCGGCAGAGGTCGCACCGGCCGCAATGGCCGCTGGCCTCGTCGAAGTAGGCGAGCAGCGATTGCCGGCGGCAGGCCGCGCCTTCGCACAGCGCGATCATCGCCTCGAGCTTGCGCCGCTCGACGCGGCGGCGCTCGTCCGGCACCTCCTTCTCGTCGATCTGGCGGCGGCGCAGGGCCATGTCGTCGAGGCCGTAGAGAGTCAGCGTGTCGGCGGGCAGCCCGTCGCGGCCGGCGCGGCCGATCTCCTGGTAGTAGCCCTCGACGTTGCCCGGCATGTCGGCGTGGCAGACGAAGCGCACGTCGGGCTTGTTGATGCCCATGCCGAAGGCCACCGTCGCGGTCATCACGACGCCGTCCTCCTGCAGGAAGGTGTCCTGGTTGCGCATGCGCGTGCCCTGGTCGAGCCCGGCATGGTAGGGATACGCGTTGAAGCCGTCCTTCTTCAGGCTCTCGGCCAGCTGCTCGGTGCGCTTGCGCGACGAGCAGTAGATGATCCCGCTCTCGGAGCGGCGGTGCTTCAGGAAGCGCTCGATCTGCCGGGTCGGGTTGTCCTTGGCGGCGAAGGTTAGGCCGATGTTCGGCCGGTCGAAGGAGTGGACGAAGGTCTTGAGGTCGCGCCCTTGGGGAAACAGGCGCTCGGCGATCTCGGCCCGCGTCGCCTTGTCGGCGGTGGCCGTCAGCGCCACGGTCTGGACGTCGCCGAGCGCCTCACGGGCGCGGGACAGCGCGCGATATTCGGGGCGGAAGTCGTGGCCCCATTGCGAGACGCAATGCGCCTCGTCGACCGCGAGCCGGCGGACGCCCGCGCCGCGCAGCGCGTCCATGCAGCCGTCCATCAGCAGGCGCTCGGGCGAGACGAAGAGCAGCCGCAGCTCGTTCGCGCGGATCATCCGCCAGGTCTCGCGCGAGACAGATTCGGCCACCGACGAGTTCAGGGTCGCTGCCGCGACGCCGAAGCCACGCATCTGCTGCACCTGGTCGTGCATCAGCGCGATCAGCGGCGAGACCACGACGGTGAGCGAATCCTCCACCAGCGCCGGCAGCTGGTAGGTCATCGACTTGCCCGAGCCCGTCGGCATCACCGCGAACACGTCCGCGCCCGAGAGCACCGCCTCGATCACCTCGTCCTGGCCGGGTCGGAAATCGTCGTAGCCGAAGGTGGTCTTGAGGGCGCGCCGCGCATCGTCGAGTCGTGAGGTCATGCCTGTCCCAGGTGAAACCACGGCTTGCCGCCGGGGTGCGTATACACTAACAGCAGATTGTCTACACGGAGGCGCGCGATGCCGCTGAACATCCGAAGCGAGGAGGTGAACCGCCTCGCCGACAAACTGGCGGCCCTCGCCCGGGTCAGCAAGACCGAGGCGGTGAAGATCGCGCTGGCCAACGAACTGGAGCGGCGGGATCGCGCCCTACCGCTGGCCGAACGGTTGCGGCCCCTGCTCGATGAGATCGCCGCCGTACCGCGAACGGGTCTGGAGGCCGACAAGGCCTTCTACGACGGCCTGAACGACGAGTGATGTTCGTCGATGCCTCTGCCATGGTCGCGATCATGAGCGCAGAGCCGCCAGCGGCGGCGTTGATCCGGTGCCTCGACCAAGCCGAAGCACCGATCACCTCGGCGCTTGCCGTCTTCGAGACCGTCATGGCCCTCTCGCGAAAGTTGAGTCAGGACGTCGCGAACTCCGAATCGCAGATCGAACGGTTCCTTCTGGCCGCCGGCATCCGATTGGTGCCGATCGCCGCGGCGGAAAGCCACGAAGCCCTCGCCGCGCATGCACGCTACGGCAAGGGCCGCGGGCATCCGGCACAGCTCAATCTGGGCGACTGCTTCGCCTATGCCTGCGCTCAGGTCCACGACGTTCCCCTGCTCTTCGTCGGCGACGACTTTCCGCAGACCGACATTCGCTCGGCGATGGCTTGAGGGTCAGCGCGCGACGATGGCGACGGCGGCGCCGGCCATGACCGTTCCGGCCCCACGATTGATCGCGCGACGGGCGCGAGACGACGTGAAGACCCGGCGCGCGCGGGCCGCGGCGAGCACATAGGCCGCCAGCACCGCACTCAGCACGACGACGATCGTCGCCGCGATCTCCGCGATGCCCAGCGGCGTGAGATGATCGAGGTCGACGACAGTCGGCAGCAGGGCCAGGAAGAACAGGATCACCTTCGGGTTGCCCAAAGTGAGGGTCAGTCCGCCGAGAAACAGGCGAACGGCGCCGTGTCCGGCCATGGGCGCGGCTTCGACCGCGTCGGTGCGGGCGGTCCAGGCTCCCCAGGCGAGATACGCGAGATAGATCGCGCCGGCGTATTTCAGGACGACGAATCCGATCGCGAAGGTCTGCGCCACCATGGCAAGGCCCGCCACCGTCAGCGAGAACCAGATGAGATCGCCCGCGACGAACCCCGCCGCGAAGCCGATGATCCCCGGCGTCCCCCGCGCCAGCACCCGCGCCACGAGCGCGGCGATGCCCGGGCCGGGCGCGGCGACGGCGATGGCATAGACGGCGGCGAAGAAGGCGAGGCTGGACAGCGGCATCGTGGTCACGACGGTCGAGATCAGGGCCGCGCGATGCGCCCGTCGGCGATGCCGATCACATCGGCCCGCCCGCCGAGCTCGGCGAACATCGCCGCGTCGGCCCCGGTCATGAACACCTGCCCCGGTAACGCGTCGAGCGCCGCGAACAGGCCGGCGCGGCGGCGGGGGTCGAGGTGGGCGGCGACCTCGTCGAGGAGGATCAGCGGCGCGATCCCGCTCATCGCCCGCACCAGCTTGGCATGGGCGAGCACGAGGCCGATCAGCAGCGCCTTCTGCTCGCCGGTCGAGGCGGTGGCGGCCGGCACGTCCTTCGGGCCGTGGCGGACCACGAGGTCGCTGGTCTGGGGGCCCGA
Organism: Methylobacterium sp. WL116; assembly: GCF_008039455.1. Lineage (NCBI taxonomy): Bacteria > Pseudomonadati > Pseudomonadota > Alphaproteobacteria > Hyphomicrobiales > Methylobacteriaceae > Methylobacterium > Methylobacterium sp. WL116. The sequence goes on along the minus strand of NZ_VRUV01000510.1, from coordinate 11 downwards.
CAGCGTGCGCC
>NZ_VRUV01000050.1:0-15600 GCF_008039455.1 Methylobacterium sp. WL116 | reverse complement strand
GTGCCGCCGCAGCCGGAAGCCTCGGGCGCGAGCGGGGACGCACCCGCCGCGGAGCCATCGAAGCCCGACGCGGCGCCGTCCAAGACCGACCCGGCCACCTGAGACACGGAAAGCCAAAGCCATGCTGGCCGATCAGGATCGCATCTTCACCAACCTGTACGGGTTGCACTCGCCGGGCCTCGAGGCCGCGCAGAAGCGCGGCGCGTGGGACGGCACCAAATTCCTTCTCGAGATGGGCCGCGACTGGATCATCGACGAGATGAAGGCCTCGGGCCTGCGCGGCCGCGGCGGCGCAGGCTTCCCGACCGGCCTCAAGTGGTCGTTCATGCCCAAGAAGTCGGACGGGCGGCCGCACTACCTCGTGGTCAACGCCGACGAGTCCGAGCCCGGCACCTGCAAGGACCGGGAGATCATGCGGCACGATCCGCACCTCCTGATCGAGGGCTGCATGCTGGCCTCGTTCGCGATGGCGGCGCATGCCTGCTACATCTACATCCGCGGCGAGTACGTCGCCGAGAAGCACGCGCTGCAGCGGGCGGTCGACGAGGCCTACGCCGCCCGGCTCGTCGGGCAGGACAACGTCCACGGCTACCCGTTCGACATCTACGTCCACCACGGCGCCGGGGCCTACATCTGCGGCGAGGAGACGGCGCTGCTGGAAAGCCTCGAGGGCAAGAAGGGGATGCCGCGCCTCAAGCCGCCGTTCCCGGCCAACATGGGCCTCTACGGCTGCCCGACGACGGTGAACAACGTCGAGTCGATCGCGGTCGCCGGCACGATCCTGCGCCGCGGCGGCGCGTGGTTCGCGGGCTTGGGCGGCAAGAACAACACCGGCACCAAGCTGTTCTGCGTCTCCGGCCACGTCAACAAGCCGTGCAACGTCGAGGAGGAGCTCGGGATCACCTTCCGCGAGCTCGTCGACAAGCATTGCGGCGGCATGCGCGGCGGCTGGGACAACCTGCTGTGCTCGATCCCCGGCGGCTCCTCGGTGCCGCTGGTGCCGGCCGAGCAGATCATCGACGCAAAAATGGACTTCGACACCCTGCGCAACCTCGGCTCCGGCCTCGGCACGGCGGCGGTGATCGTGCTCGACCGCTCGACCGACATCGTCCAGGCGATCGCCCGCATCGCGTACTTCTACAAGCACGAGTCCTGCGGGCAGTGCACGCCCTGCCGCGAGGGCACCGGCTGGATGTGGCGGGTGATGCTGCGCATGGCGGAAGGCCGCGCTCAGAAGCGCGAGATCGACATGCTGCTCGACGTCACCAAGCAGATCGAGGGTCACACGATCTGCGCGCTCGGCGACGCGGCGGCCTGGCCGATCCAGGGCCTGATCCGCCATTTCCGCCCCGAGATCGAGAAGCGGATCGACCGCTACAGCGCCAACCCGCATTCCGATGCGGTGCCGATGGCCGCGGAGTGAAGCCGATGACCGACCAGCCCGACAACCCGATGCTCGTGTACCTCCATCGCATCGAAGAGAATCTGGCGGGCGTCCATCGCCGGATCGACCGTCTCGAACTTCGGGTCGAGCGGATCGAGCGCAGGCTCGATCTCGCCGACACGACGCACTGAGAAGCGCGCATGACCAAAATCCTCGTCGACGGCATCGAGGTCGATGTTCCGGCCGAATTCACCCTGCTGCAGGCCTGCGAGATGGCGGGCGCGGAGATCCCGCGCTTCTGCTTCCACGAGCGGCTCTCGATCGCCGGCAATTGCCGGATGTGCCTGGTCGAGCTGAAGGGCGCGCCGAAGCCGGTGGCCTCCTGCGCCTACGCGGTCAAGGATTGCCGGCCCGGCCCGAACGGCGAGCCGCCGGAGGTGCTCACGCGCTCCGGAACGACGAAGAAGGCGCGCGAGGGGGTGATGGAGTTCCTCCTCATCAACCACCCGCTCGATTGCCCGATCTGCGACCAGGGCGGCCATTGCGATCTGCAGGACCAGGCGATGGCCTACGGCGTCGACTCGACCCGCTACGGCGAGAACAAGCGCGCGGTCGAGGAGAAGTACATCGGCCCGCTGGTGCGGACCGCGATGAACCGCTGCATCCACTGCACCCGCTGCGTCCGCTTCCTCGCCGAGGTCGCCGGCGTGCCGGATCTCGGCGCGATCGGCCGCGGCGAGGACATGGAGATCACGAGCTACCTCGAGGAGGCGATGGGCTCGGAGCTGCAGGGCAACGTCGCCGACCTCTGCCCGGTCGGCGCCCTCGTGCCCAAGCCGCAGAGCTACAACATCCGCCCGTGGGAGCTGTCGAAGACCGAATCGGTCGACGTGATGGACGCGGTCGGCTCGGCGATCCGCGTCGACGCCCGCGGCCGCGAGGTCATGCAGATCGAGCCTCGGGTCAACGAGGACATCAACGAGGAGTGGATCTCCGACAAGACCCGCCACCCCGTCGACGGCCTGCGCGTCCAGCGCCTCGACCGGCCGTACCTGCGCGAGAACGGCCGCCTGCGCCCCGCCTCCTGGGGCGAGGCCTTCGCTGCGATCGCGGCCAAGGTGAAGGGCACCGATCCCAAGCGCATCGGCGCGCTGGTCGGCGATCTCGCCGGGGTCGAGGAGACCTACGCGCTCAAGAGCCTGATGACCGCGCTCGGCGTCGCAAACCGCGATTGCCGCCAGGGCGGCGAGCGGCTCGATCCGGCCTGGGGCCGCGCCGCCTACGTGTTCAACCCGACGATCCCCGGCATCGAGGCGGCGGACGCGATCCTGCTCGTCGGCGCCAACCCGCGGACCGAGGCGTCGCTCCTCAACGTCCGCATCCGCAAGCGCTGGCGGATGGGGCCGCTCGCGGTCGGCCTGATCGGCGAGGCCACCGATCTCACCTATCCCCACACCTATCTCGGGGCCGGCACCGACACGCTGACGGCGCTCGCCAAGGGCGAGCACAGCTTCCTCGAGATCCTGAAGGGCGCCGAGCGTCCGCTGGTGATCGTCGGTGCCGCGGCGCTCGCCGACCCGGCGGTGCTCGCCGCCGCCGCCGCGCTCGCCAAGGACGTCGGCGCCGTCACGCCGGCGTGGAACGGCTTCGGCGTTCTGCACACCGCGGCCGCCCGCGTCGGGGCGCTGGATCTGGACTTCGTGCCGGGGGAGGGCGGGCTCGACTTCGCCGGCATGATCGCGCCCGGCGCCCTCGACGTGGTGTTCAACCTCGGTGCCGACGAGTGCACGGTCGGGGCCGGCGCCTTCGTGATCTACCAGGGGACCCACGGCGACCGCGGCGCCTCCCGCGCCGACGTGGTGCTTCCGGGCGCCGCCTACACCGAGAAGAGCGCGACTTACGTCAACCTCGAGGGCCGGGTTCAGCAGGCCAACCGCGCCGGCTTCCCGCCGGGCGACGCCCGCGAGGACTGGGCCATCCTGCGCGCGCTCTCGGACGTGCTCGGCCACCGCCTGCCGTTCGATTCACTGGTGGCCCTGCGCCGGGCGCTCTACGCCGAGCACCCCCACATGGCCGCCATCGGCAGCGTCGAGCAGGGCGACACGGTCGCGGCGGTCGATCGCCTGGCCGGCCTCGGCGGCGAGGTCGCGAAGGCGACCTTCGCCTCGCCGGTGCTCGACTTCTACCTCACCAATCCGATCGCGCGCGCCTCGCGCGTGCTCGCCGAATGTTCGAGCCTCGCCCGCGGGCGCGCCCTCGAAGCCGCCGAGTAAGGGGCCGCCATGACACCTTGGGAAACCGTGGGCCTCGTGCTGCTGCTGGCGTTAAAGAGCTTCCTGCTGCTCGCCTGCCTGCTCGTCTTCATCGCCTACGCGCTGCTTGCCGACCGCAAGATCTGGGCGGCGGTGCAGCTGCGACGCGGGCCGAACGTGGTCGGCCCGTTCGGCCTGTTCCAGTCCTTCGCCGACCTCTTGAAGTTCGTGCTGAAGGAGCCGGTGATTCCCGCCGGCGCCAACAAGGCGCTGTTCCTGCTGGCGCCCCTGGTCTTCGCGACGCTGGCGCTCGCGGCCTGGGCCGTGATCCCGCTCGCGGAGGGCTGGGCGCTGGCCGACCTCAACGTCGGCATGACCTACATCTTCGCGATCTCGTCGCTGGGCGTCTACGGCGTCCTGATGGGCGGCTGGGCCTCGAACTCGAAATACGCCTTCCTCGGTGCGCTGCGCTCGGCGGCGCAGATGATCTCCTACGAGGTCTCGCTCGGCTTCGTGATCATCTGCGTGCTGCTCTGCGCCGGCTCGCTCAACCTGTCGAAGATCGTCATCGCGCAGGACACCTCGCTCGGCATCCTCGGCTGGTACTGGCTGTGGCTGTTCCCGATGTTCGTCGTGTTCTTCATCTCGGCGCTCGCCGAGACCAACCGTCCGCCCTTCGACCTGCCCGAGGCCGAATCGGAGCTCGTCGCCGGCTACATGGTCGAGTACTCCTCGACCCCGTACCTGCTGTTCATGCTCGGCGAGTACGTGGCGATCATGACCATGTGCGCGCTCGGCACGGTGCTGTTCCTCGGGGGCTGGCTCTCGCCGATCCCGTTCGCACCCTTCACCTGGGTGCCGGGGCTGATCTGGTTCGCGCTCAAGGCCAGCTTCCTGTTCTTCATGATCGCCATGGTGAAGGCCATGGTGCCGCGCTACCGCTACGACCAGCTCATGCGGCTGGGCTGGAAGGTTTTCCTGCCCCTTTCGCTCGCCTCGGTCGTCGTCGTCGCCTTCGTGCTCAAGCTGACCGGCCTCGCTCCAGGTGCATGAGTGACGTCGCGCGTGAGCCTCACCCAGGAATCGGAGATCGCGGCATGAAGCTTGATCAGGTCGCCAAGGGCCTTCTGCTGAAGGAGTTCGTCTCGGGGTTCGTCCTCGCGATGAAGTATTTCTTCAAGCCGAAGGCGACGATCAACTACCCCTTCGAGATGGGCCATCGCGGGCCGCGCTTCCGCGGCGAGCACGCGCTTCGCCGCTACCCGAACGGGGAGGAGCGCTGCATCGCGTGCAAGCTGTGCGAGGCGATCTGCCCGGCGCAGGCGATCACCATCGAGGCCGGCCCGCGCCGCAACGACGGCACGCGCCGCACCACGCGCTACGACATCGACATGGTGAAGTGCATCTACTGCGGCATGTGCCAGGAGGCCTGCCCGGTCGACGCCATCGTCGAGGGGCCGAACTTCGAGTTCTCGGTCGAGACCCGCGAGGAGCTGCTCTACGACAAGGAGAAGCTTCTTCTGAACGGCGACCGCTGGGAGCGCGAGATCGCGCGAAACCTCGCGATGGACGCCCCCTACCGCTGACATCCCCGCCCAGTCGCCGGCGCCGCGGGTTGTGCGGCGCGGGAGCGGGTTCTATAGACGGCCGGCCGGGTCCGGACCGTTTTTGCGGACCGTTTTCTCATGAGGCAGAAGGGGCCGCTCCGGCGGCCGATCCCGACAAGCGCATGACCGCAGCCGCCGCCTTCTTCTACCTGTTCGCGGGCCTCACCATCGCCTCGGGCTTCATGGTGATCGCGTCCCGCAATCCCATCGCCTCGGTGCTGTTCCTGATCCTGGCCTTCGTCAACGCGGCCGGCCTGTTCGTGCTGATGGGCGCCGAGTTCCTGGCGATGATCCTGGTCGTGGTCTACGTCGGCGCGGTCGCGGTGCTGTTCCTGTTCGTCGTGATGATGCTCGACGTGGATTTCGCCCAGCTCCGGCAGGGGTTCCAGCAGTATCTCCCGGTCGGCGCGATGATCGGCGCGGTGTTCCTGATCGAGCTTCTGCTGGTCGTCGGCTCGTGGACGATCGATCCCGGCCTGGTGCAGGCGCCGCTCGGCAACGTGGCGGCGGGCGAGCACACCAGCAACACGGTGATCCTCGGCCGGGTGCTGTACACGGAATACGTCTACTTCTTCCAGATCGCCGGCCTGATCCTGCTCGTCGCGATGATCGGCGCCATCGTGCTGACCCTGCGCGACCGCCCCGGCGTCAAGCGGCAGAACATCGCCCTGCAGAACGCGCGGACCCAAGGGGACGCGGTCGAGACCCGGAAGGTGCCCTCGCGCCAGGGCGTCGAGGTCTGATGGCCGCGGCTCGGACGGCTTGGGCGATCCTGAAGACTTGGGCGGAGACAGCACGATGATCGGCCTCAGCCACTACCTCACGGTCGCCGCGATCCTGTTCACGCTCGGCGTGCTGGGGATCTTCATCAACCGCAAGAACGTCATCGTCATCCTGATGTCGATCGAGCTGATCCTGCTCGCGGTCAACATCAACTTCGTCGCGTTCTCGACCTACCTGAACGACATCACCGGCCAGGTCTTCGCCCTGTTCGTGCTGACCGTCGCCGCGGCCGAGGCCGCGATCGGGCTCGCCATCCTCGTGGTGTTCTTCCGCAACCGCGGCTCCATCGCGGTCGAGGACATCAGCATGATGAAGGGCTGAGCGGGGACCCCCGCGACGTCCTTCCGCCAGAAACCCGCTGCCCCGCGAGGCCGGACCGCACGATGTATCACGCGATCGTCTTCTTCCCGCTCATCGGCGCCCTGATCGCCGGGCTGTTCGGGCGCTTCCTCGGCGCGCGGGTCTGCGAGTACGTCACCACCGCCTGCCTCGCCTTCTCGGCGCTCCTGTCCTGGGGCGTGTTCATCGAGGGCGACCACGCCACGCGGGTGCAGGTCGCGACCTGGTTCACGGCCGGCGACCTCACCGTCGACTGGGCCTTCCGCATCGACACGCTGACCCGGGTGATGCTCGTCGTCGTCACCACCGTCTCGACGCTCGTGCACCTCTACTCCGTCGGCTACATGGAGGAGGATCCGCACCGGCCGCGCTTCTTCGCCTACCTGTCGCTCTTCACCTTCGCCATGCTGATGCTGGTGACGGCCGACAACCTCGTGCAGATGTTCTTCGGCTGGGAGGGCGTCGGCCTCGCCTCCTACCTGCTGATCGGGTTCTGGTACGAGAAGCCCTCTGCGAACGCGGCCGCGATGAAGGCCTTCATCGTCAACCGCGTCGGCGATTTCGGCTTCTCGCTCGGCATCTTCCTGGTCTTCGTGCTGTTCGGCTCGGTCGCCTTCGACGGCATCTTCCCGCGGGTGAACGAGCTCAAGGACGCGCATTTCCACTTCCTCGGTCAGGACTGGCACGCGCTCACCCTGACCTGCCTGCTGCTGTTCATGGGCGCGATGGGCAAGTCGGCGCAGTTCCTGCTCCACACCTGGCTGCCGGACGCGATGGAAGGCCCGACCCCGGTCTCGGCCCTGATCCATGCCGCGACCATGGTCACCGCCGGCGTCTTCATGGTGGCGCGCCTGTCGCCGCTGTTCGAGCTCGCGCCCGACGCGCTGGTCTTCGTCACGGTCATCGGCGGCATCACCGCCTTCTTCGCCGCCACCGTGGGCCTGGTGCAGAACGACATCAAGCGGGTGATCGCGTACTCGACCTGCTCGCAGCTCGGCTACATGTTCGTCGCGCTCGGCGTCGGCGCCTATTCCGCCGGCATCTTCCACCTGTTCACCCACGCCTTCTTCAAGGCGCTGCTGTTCCTCGGCGCCGGCTCGGTCATCCACGCGATGCACCACGAGCAGGACATGCGGAACATGGGGTCCTTGCGCCGCTACATCCCGTTCACCACGGCGATGATGGCGATCGGCACCCTCGCGCTCATCGGCTTCCCCTTCACCGCCGGCTACTATTCCAAGGACGCGATCATCGAGGCGGCCTATGCCTCGACGCGTCCCGGGCACACCCTGGCCTTCCTCGCCACCGTGATCGCGGCGTTCTTCACCTCGTTCTACTCCTGGCGCCTGTTCTTCCTCACCTTCGAGGGGCCGGCCCGCTGGGGGGCGCATGCCCACCACGACGACCACGCGGCGCCGGCCGTCGCCCACGCCTCCGCGGCCCACGAGGCCGACGGCGCGCCCGGCCATACCGAGGGCGTCGCCCACGACGATCGCGGCCACGACGTCGAGCCGGCGCACAGGAGCGACCTCGTCGCCGACGACCATCACGGGCACGGCCATCACGGCGATCACACGCCGCACGAATCGCCCCTGGTGATGACGATCCCGCTCGGCGTGCTCGCCTTCGGCGCGCTCTTCGCCGGCCTGATCTTCAAGGACCGCTTCATCGGCGAGGGCATGGAGGCGTTCTGGGGCCACGCGCTGGCGCACGGCCCCGACAACCACATCATGCACGACATCCACCACGTGCCAGCGCTCGTCTCCTACGCGCCGTTCATCATGCTGGTGCTCGGCTTCGTGCTGGCCTTCGTGATGTACATCCGCCGGCCGAAGCTGCCGGCCGAGCTCGCCGCCCAGCAGCCGGTGCTGTACCGGTTCCTGCTCAACAAGTGGTACGTCGACGAGCTCTACGACCGGATCTTCGTGCGCCCGGCCAAGGATTTCGGCCTGTTCCTGTGGAAGCAGGTCGACGGCCGCGCCATCGACGGCGCCGGCCCGGACGGGATCGCGGCCCGCGTCGTCGACGTGACCCGCGGCGTCGTCCGCTTCCAGACCGGCTACGTCTACCACTACGCGTTCGTGATGCTGATCGGCGTCGCGGGCATCCTGAGCTGGTACCTGATGGCCGGCCTGCCGAAGCCGGGGGGGCACTGATGGGCCTCGCGTCGCAAGCCGCCCTCACGAACGGGATGGATCGCTAGATGTTCGGCTTAGGGCTCCTCTCCGGGCTGCTGATCGTGCCGCTCTGCGGCGCGGCCTTCATCCTGACCTTGTCGGGCGACGAGAAGGCGGTGGCGAAGAACGCCCGCTGGGCGGCGCTCGCCACCACGGTCGTCACCTTCCTGCTCTCGCTGGTGGCCTGGAACCGCTACGACGCGACCTCGGCTAGCTTCCAGCTGGTCGAGAGCCATGCCTGGCTCGCCGAGACGATCCGGTTCAAGCTCGGCGTCGACGGCTTCTCGATGCCGCTGGTGCTGCTGACGACGTTCCTGATGCCGTTCTGCATCGGCGCCTCGTGGCATTCCATCGAGACGCGGGTGAAGGAGTACTTCATCGCCTTCCTCGTGCTCGAGACGACGATGATCGGCGTGTTCCAGGCGCTCGACCTGGTGCTGTTCTACCTGTTCTTCGAGGCCGGCCTGATCCCGATGTTCCTGATCATCGGCATCTGGGGCGGCAAGCGGCGCATCTACGCCAGCTTCAAGTTCTTCCTCTACACGCTGCTCGGCTCGGTGCTGATGCTGCTCGCCATCATGGCGATGTACTGGCAGGCCGGCACGACCGACATCCCGACCCTGCTCCAGACCCGCTTCCCCGTGGGCATGCAATGGTGGCTGTGGCTGGCCTTCTTCGCGAGCTTCGCGGTGAAGATGCCGATGTGGCCGGTCCACACCTGGCTCCCCGACGCGCACGTCGAGGCGCCCACCGCCGGCTCGGTGATCCTGGCCGGCATCCTGCTCAAGATGGGCGGCTACGGCTTCATCCGGATCTCGCTGCCGATGCTGCCGGATGCGAGCCACACCTTCGCGCCGCTCGTCTTCGCGCTGTCGGTGATCGCGATCATCTTCACCTCGCTCACCGCGCTGATGCAGACCGACATCAAGAAGCTGATCGCCTACTCCTCCGTGGCGCATATGGGCTTCGTCACCCTCGGCCTGTTCACCCTCAACGAGCAGGGCATCCAGGGCGCGCTGTTCCTGATGATCTCCCACGGCATCGTCTCCGGCGCGCTCTTCCTCGGCGTCGGCGTGGTCTACGACCGGATGCACACCCGCGAGATCGCCGCCTATGGCGGCCTCGTGAAGCGGATGCCGCTCTACGCGGTGGCGATGATGGTGTTCACCATGGCCAATGTCGGCCTGCCCGGCACCTCCGGCTTCGTCGGCGAGTTCCTGGCGATGATGGGGGCGTTCAAGGCCAACCCGACGGTGGCGTTCTTCTCGGTCTTCGGCATCATCCTGTCGGCCGGCTACGCCCTGTGGCTCTACGCCCGCGTGATCTACGGCAGGCTCGAGAAGCCCAACCTCCAGGGCATCCTGGACCTCGACAACCGCGAGAAGCTGATCCTCGCGCCGCTCGTCGCGCTGACGATCTACTACGGCGTCCACCCGGCCCCGATCCTCGACGTCTTCGCCCCCTCCACCGAGGCGCTGATGACGAGCATGAAGGCCGCCCTCTCGAACACGCAGACCGCGGCCGCCGCGCTGCCCCTCGCGCGCTGAAGGCAGGGCCAGAGATGCCGACCGTCCAGACCGTGCAGACCGTCCTGCCCTCGCTCACCCCGCTGCTGCCCGAGCTGATCCTCGGCATCGGCGTGATGGTGCTGATCCTCTACGGCGCCTTCCGCGGCGAGCGCTCCGTCGAGACCGTCAACGTCGGCGCCCTCGCGCTGCTCTTGGTGGCCCTCTTCGTGGTGATGTCGCAGCCGGCCGGCACCAAGGTGACCACGCTGTCCGGCAGCTTCATCCAGGACGGCTTCTCGAAGGTGATGAAGGCCCTGGTGCTGCTGGGCTCGGCCGCGACGATCCTGCTCTCGCGCGACTACTTCCAGCGCGAGCGCATCGACCGGTTCGAGTTCCCGATCCTGATCGTGCTGTGCACGATCGGCATGCTGATCATGGTCTCGGCCAACGACCTGATCGCGCTCTATCTCGGGCTCGAGCTGCAGTCGCTCGCCGCCTACGTCATCGCCGCGTTCCACCGCGACGACCTGAAATCCACCGAGGCCGGTCTCAAGTACTTCGTCCTCGGCGCACTCTCCTCGGGCATGCTGCTCTACGGCGCCTCGCTGGTCTACGGCTTCACCGGCACGGTGTCGTTCCCGGGCATCGTCTCGGCGCTGCACGAGGATGCCGGCTTCGGCATCGTGCTCGGCATCGTGTTCGTCGCGGCCGGCGTCTCGTTCAAGCTGGCGGCGGTGCCGTTCCACATGTGGACGCCCGACGTCTACGAGGGCTCGCCGACCCCGGTGACGGCGTTCTTCGCCTCCGCCCCGAAGATGGCGGCGATGGCGATGACGGTCCGCGTCTTCATCGGCGCCTTCCCCGACGTGACCGCGATCTGGCAGCAGATCATCGTGTTCATCGCCATCGCCTCGATGACGCTGGGCTCGTTCGCGGCGATCGGCCAGCGCAGCCTCAAGCGCCTGATGGCCTACTCGTCGATCGGCAACGTCGGCTACGCGCTGATCGGGCTGGCCGCCGGCACCGAGGAGGGCATCCGCGGCGTGGTGGTCTACATGATCATCTACCTCGCGATGACGCTCGGCGCCTTCGCGATCATCCTCTCGCTCCGCCGCCGGAACGAGATGTTCGAGACGATCGAGGACCTGTCGGGCCTCTCACGCACCCATCCCTGGATCGCGTTCTGCCTCGCGATGATGATGTTCTCGCTGGCCGGCATCCCGCCGCTCGCGGGGTTCTTCGGAAAGTTCTACGTCTTCGCCGCCGCGATCCACGCCAACCTCGTGGCGCTGGCCGTCATCGGCGTGGTCACCAGCGTGGTCGGGGCGTACTACTACATCCGCGTGGTCAAGATCATGTACTTCGACGAGGCCAAGGCGCCCTACGAGGTGATGGCGCCGGGCCTGCGCATCGTTCTGGCCCTGTCGAGCGTCGTCGTGATCCTGTTCTGGCTGCTGCCGGCACCGCTCGTCGGGGCGGCGGGCGCGGCAGCCAAGTCGCTGTTCTAGGCCTTGGACTTCCGTCTCGGCGAGGGTGCGCGGGCGGCCGGGCACCGCCTTCACGTCCACGACCGCCTCGGCTCGACCAACACCGAGGCGCTAGACCAGGGCCGCGCCGGCGCGACCGGGCCGCTCTGGATCGCGGCGCGTGCCCAGGAGGCCGGCCGCGGCCGGCGCGGCAACGTCTGGGCCTCGATCCCGGGGAACCTGACCGCGAGCGTGCTCTGGCCGGTGGCCGGTGTCGAGCCGGAGCGGGTCGCCGGCCTCGGCTTCGTCGCCGGCATCGCGCTGGTCGAGGCCCTGGAGGCGGCCTGCGGCCCCGACTCGGCCGGGACGTTCGGCCTCAAATGGCCGAACGACGTGCTCGCGGGCGGGGCCAAGCTCGCTGGCATCCTGCTCGAGGCGGAGACGCTGCGGGGCGGCCGGCGGGCGGTGGCGATCGGGTTCGGCGTCAATGTCGCAGACGTCCCGGAGGCGTTTTCGGCCTCCGCCACCTCTCTGGCGGGGCTCGGATACCCACTTGATGCCGGCATGGTGTTGGCGGATCTGACGAATAAGCTTGCCGTGGCGGCCCGTATCTGGGATCGCGGACGGGGATTTCCTGAGATTCGCGAGCGTTGGCTCGCACGGGCTTCCGGCCTCGGATCGCGCATCGCGGTCCGCAGCGGGACGGAGACCCTGGTCGGCGATTTCGAAGACATCGACGAGGGGGGGCGGCTCGTGATCCTCGCCCCCGATGGAACGCGGCGGACCGTGACGGCGGGCGAGGTGCATTTTGGGACGGCCGCGACGGCGGCATGAGATGGATTCTGGATTTATGACAACGGGACAGGACGAGCTTGTCTTCCTGCCGCTCGGCGGCGTGGGCGAGATCGGGATGAACGCGGCGCTCTACGGCTTCGGGCCGGAGAAGGGCCGCAAGTGGATCATGGTCGATTGCGGGATGGGGTTCGCGAGCGAGGAGGCGATGCCGGGCGTCGATCTCATGTTCCCGGACCTCTCCTACATCGAGGAGCGCAAGAAGGACCTTCTCGGGATCTTCATCACCCACGCGCACGAGGACCATATCGGCGCGATCAGCGAGCTGTGGCCGCGCCTCAAGGTGCCGGTCTACGCGACCCGCTTCGCCAAGAGCCTGCTCGAGACCCGGCGCCTGTCGGAGCCGGGCGCGCCGAAGGTCGACCTGCGCGAGATCAAGCCGGGCCGGCGCGTGACGCTCGGGCCGTTCGAGATCGACTACGTGCCGGTCTCGCACTCGATCCCGGAATCGAATGCGGTGGCGATCCGCACCTCGGCCGGCCTCGTGCTGCACACCGGCGACTGGAAGATCGACCCGACGCCGATCCTCGGCGACGTGACCTCGGCCGAGGCCTTCCGCGCCATGGGCGACGAGGGCATCCTGGCGCTGGTCTGCGATTCGACCAACGTCGTCCGCGAGGGCTTCTCGCCGAGCGAGGCCGAGGTCGCCTCGACCCTGGCCAAGCTGATCGCGGCCGCGCCCCAGCGCGTGGCGGTGACGACCTTCGCCTCGAACGTCGCCCGCATCCGCGCGGTGGCCGAAGCCGCCAAGGCCTGCGGGCGCGAGGTGGTCGCGGTCGGCCGCGCCATGGACCGGGTCATCGACGTCGCCCGCGAATGCGGCTTCCTCGACGGGCTGCAGGAGTTCCGCCGCGCCGATTCGTGGCGCGACCTGCCGCGCGACAAGGTCGTGGCGCTGCTCACCGGCTCGCAGGGCGAGCCCCGGGCGGCGCTCGCCCGCGTCTCCCGCAAGGACCATCCGGACATCGCGCTCGCCGCCGGCGACCAGGTGATCTTCTCCTCGCGCGCCATCCCCGGCAACGAGCGCGACGTCGGCGCGATCATCAACGACCTGATCGAGCAGGGTGTCGAGGTCATCACCGACCGGACCGAGCTGGTCCACGTCTCCGGCCACCCGCGCCGCGACGAGATGGCCGAGATGTACGCCTGGACCCGGCCGCAGACGGCGATCCCCGTCCACGGCGAGGCGCTTCACCTCGACGAGCACGCGCGCTTCGCCCGCGCCCACGGCGTCGACAACGTGGTCAAGGCCCGCAACGGCACCCTGATCCGCCTGAGCCCGGGCAAGCCGGAGATCATCGACCACGTGAAGTCGGGCCGCCTGTTCAAGGACGGCAACGTCCTGATCGACGGGAAGGACCGCGCGATCCCCGAGCGGCGCAAGCTCGCCCAGGCCGGCCTCGTCTCGGTGGCGATCGCCATCGACGAGAGCGGCGAGGTATTGGGCGAGCCGGCGGTCGACATCATCGGCCTGCCCAACCGCGGCCGCGGCGGCGCGCCGCTGATCGACACCGTGGTCGATTCGGTCTCGCGCACCCTGTCGGGCATGTCCAAGGGCAAGCGCCGCGACTCGGAGGCCGTCGAGAAGGCGGTCGACCGCGCCGTGCGCTCGGCCGTCAACGAGGTCTGGGGCAAGAAGCCCGCCTGCCACGTGCAGGTGGTCGAGGTCTGATTTCTACCTTCCCCCCGCTGGGGGGAGGGCGCCTCGCGAATGCAAGGCGGGAGAGGGGCCGGCACGGGTCTTTCCGGAACTGTCGCTCCCCTCTCCCGACCCACTCCGTGGGCCACCCTCCCCCGCAGAGGGGGGAGGGAGAAATCCGTCGCGGAATTCAAGGAGAAACCAATGATCGGCCGGCTCAACCACGTCGCCATCGCGGTGCGCGATCTCGACGCCGCCTGCAAGGTCTATCGCGAGACGCTGGGCGCGACGCTGACCGCGCCGCTGCCGCAGCCCGAGCACGGCGTCACCGTCGTGTTCGTCGAATTGCCCAACAGCAAGATCGAGCTGATGGCGCCGCTCGGCGCGGATTCGCCGATCGCCAGCTTCGTCGAGCGCAACCCGGGCGGCGGCGTCCACCACGTCTGCTACGAGGTCGACGACATCATCGCCGCCCGCGACCGGCTCAAGGCCGAGGGCGCCCGCGTGCTCGGCACCGGCGAGCCCCGCATCGGCGCGCACGGCAAGCCGGTGCTGTTCCTGCACCCGAAGGACTTCCTCGGGACGCTGACCGAGCTGGAGCAGGTCTGATCCGGGTGAACGCGCTCCTGAAGGCCGTGGCGCGCACGACGCTGCGGACGCTCGGCGTCGTGCTGGTTCTGGTGGCCGCCTTCGTCGCGGTGGCGGTTCTGCAGTTCCGTCTCACGGTGTTCGGCGCGAGCGCGTTGTACTTCGTGGTGTGGTGGACGCTGCTCTTCGCGATCCTGCCGATCCGCAACCAGGCCGAGACCGACCTGGCCCGCGTGGTGCCGGGCCAGGATCCCGGCGCGCCGGCCGCGCCGCGGCTCCGCGAGAAGGCGATCTGGACGACGCTCGCCGCCGGCGCGGCCTTCCTGGTCGCGCTCGCCGCGTTCCCCCTGACGGGCCTCTAGGCGCCTACCGCTCCCGGATGTCGCGTTGACAGCCCGTCGACGCTTGGCGAAGGCTTCGCCGTGGCGCGGCGCTCGACCGCCCGTCATCCCAGGACCACGGAGGATCGCATGCTGGCGCCGGGCGCAACGCCGGAGGGCGAGGCCGCCGCCGGTGCGGCGGCACGGCGGCTCCTGCCGATCGTCCTGGCGCTGTTCTTCACCTGGGGGCTCGCCACCGTTCTCGTCGACATCGTCACCCCGAAGTTCAAGAGCCTGTTCGCGCTGAGCTACGCCGAGGCGACGCTGACGCAGTTCGCGTTCTTCATCGCCTACGCGGTGGTCTCCCTGCCGGCCGGCCTCCTCGTCTCCCGCATCGGCTACATGCGCGGGCTGGTGCTCGGGCTCCTGGTGATGACGGCCGGCTGCGTGCTGTTCGCGCCCGCCGCGCGGGCCGGCGTGTTCCCGCTGTTCCTCCTCGCCCTGTTCGTGATGGCGTCCGGCATCGCGGTGCTGCAGGTCGCGGCGAACCCGCTGGTCGCGCGGCTCGGTGCGCCCGAGCGGGCGTCGAGCCGGCTGACGCTGGCGCAGACCTTCAACGCGCTCGGCACCACCGTCGGCCCGGCGGTCGGCGCCTGGGCGATCCTCGGCCGCGACGCTCCGGCGC
>NZ_VRUV01000509.1:0-3278 GCF_008039455.1 Methylobacterium sp. WL116 | reverse complement strand
GGACGGCCTCGCCCGCCGCCCGCAGCTCGCCCGCGAGCTCGCGCCCGTGGGCCGCCATCCAGGTGTTGTGCCAGACCAGCATCAGCACGGCGACGATGAGCACGGCGGCGTTGAGCAGGTCCTGCCCCGCGCCCTCGAACGCGTCCGAGATCTTCTCGGCGAACAGCGCGACGAGGGCGGCGCCGGCCAGGCCCCCGACGATGCCGAGCGCGACCCAGCGGCCGCGCCCGGGAATGCCGCGGGTGGCCGCCAGCACGATCGAGATGATGAGGCCCGCCTCGATGACCTCGCGGAAGGCGATGACGAAGGCTCCGATCATGCGGATATCCCGGCTTTCGCGTTGATGGGGCGCTCGCGCGCTACCAGATCCAGAACAGAAGCGCCCAGTTCGCCACCGCGAGGCCCGCGGCGGCACCGATGCACAGGGTTGTGGCGACCCGGCGCGGGCCGCCGGCCGACAGGCCGGCGATCCGCCAGGCCAGCCAGAGGCTCCACAGGCTGGCCCCGCCGAGGAGGCCGGCGCGGACCTCGTCGACGAAGGGCAGGACGAAGCCCTCGCCGCGCAGGAAGGTGACCGTGAGCGCCGAGAGGCCGAGGAAGACGCCGCAGCCGGCGATCGGGATCAGCGCCTGCGTCAGGTGGTGGAAGCGGGCGGTGGACCACGGCCCGCCCGCGCGGGTCGCGAGCGCGACCAGGCCGGTCAGCGCGAGCCCGATGCCGAGGCAGGCGGCGGCGATGTAGGCGAGCAGCATCGCGCCGTCGAGGAGGGTGAGCACGTCGTTGTGCTCGGGGTAGTTCGTCAGCACGAACCACGGCGCCGAGGTCTCCAGCGGCCAGGTGACGCCGCGCTCGATCAGCCAGGTGGCGAGCCACTGCTTGCCGTCGATGTACCAGGGGCTCGACGACCACTGGAACGCGCCGACGGCGAGGCCCATCATGCCGAACAGGATCAGCACGGTCTGGTCGAGGGAGGGCTCGTCGCCGGCCACGTGGACGATCTCGTGGTTGGGCGAACGGCGGGCCAGCCGCACGGCGCCGCGATAGCCGCTGCAGCGCCCGCACATGTGGCAGGCGCCCGAGCCGCGCATGGTCTTCACCGCCACGAGGGGCGCGCAGTTGAAGCCTTGCCCCGGCTTCGGCTTCGGCGAGGCGCTCCAGGCGGCGCCGTCGACCTGGAAGCTCACCGGCGCGAGCTTGGAGAGCACCGCGAACACGCCGTTGACCGGGCAGAGGTAGCGGCACCACACCCGCTTGTTGCGCCCGTACACGGCGCCGACGAGGATCGCCGCCACGGTCGAGCCGCCGAGCACGGCGAGCACCGGCTTCGGGTAGCCGTAGACGCTGACCATCTGGCCGTAGACCGTGGTGCCGGCGAACGCCAGGAACGGCCACCCGCCCCAGGTGATCCAGCGCGGCACGGCGCGGCCGAGGCTCCACCGGCTGGCGAACTCGGTGAGCGTGCCTTCGGGGCACAGCACCCCGCACCAGGCGCGCCCGGCGATGACCATGCTGAGCAGCACGAACGGCCACCAGATGCCCCAGAACGCGAATTGCGCCGCCAGCGTCAGGTTCGACCAGAGATGGGCGCCGCGGTCGGGCAGCGGCAGGAAGGCAGGCACGGCCACGAGCACGACGTAGATGCCGACCACCGCCCACTGGATGGTGCGCAGCACGCCGCCGTGCCGGCGGAGCCAGTCGCCGAAGTCGGCGAGGCGTCCGTCGATCCAGGCCTCCCGGCCGGGGCTGAGGGTCGCGCCGGCCACCGGCTACTTCGCCACCGAGTCCTTGGCCACCAGCGTCGCCTTCGCCTCCGGATGGAAGTCGTCGAAGACGTCGTAGCTGCCAGGATCGAGGGTGCGGAAGATGATCGACGAGGTCGAGCCGGCGGCGAGCGCCTTTTCGCGCTTCAGCTCGAGGCTCTCGAACTCCACCGGCGAGGTTCCGGTGTTCGAGATCTCCAGCTTGAAGCGGGTCTTGGCCGGAACCTCGATGATCGCGGGCAGGATCACGCCGTCCTTCATCTCGACCTTGATCACCGGCATGTCGTCGGCGCGCGCGGCCCGAGGCGCCAGGAGAAGCGGCGCCAGGAGAAGCGGTGCGAGGGCGAGCAGCGCCCAGCGGGCGGGAAGACCGGTCGCGGCCTGCATCCTCAGTACGCGCCCTTCTTGCCGATGCCGGCGAAGGTGAAGTCCTGGGTGATGTCGAACGGCTTGAACCACTCGGCCACCCCGGTCTCCTTGTCGACGTGGCGGCCGAAATGGGCGTGCGAGCCGGGGGGCGCCACGGTGAGCTTGAGGCGGTAGCGGCCCGGCCCGAACAGCTTGACGTTGTCGCCGTAATGCGGGCCGTCGTTGGCGACCATGCCCATCAGCGGCCCCGAGACCTTCTGGTCGGTGGGCTTGTCGCCGTCGAGCTTCACCACCTCGAAGGTCACGGTCAGCGACGGCACGAAGTCGCCCTCGGCGAAGCCGTTGCGGTTGTCCTTGGCGGCGCGGATGTCGGCCTCGAGGTGCAGGTCGGACTGCGCCGCCGCGCGCATCATGTCGGGCGGGTCCATCTCGATCGGCTGCAGGTACACCGCCGCGACCTCGAGACCGTTCTGGGTCACGTGGGGCCCGACGGGGATCTCCTTGGCGACCGCGGAGGCGGTGAGGCCGGCCAGGCCGGCGAGCAGGGGGAGGGTGAGACGGAGCGCGCGCATGGGATGCATCGCATACCCGGCCGCGCCGAAATTGGAAGAGGCTTGTTCGTCACATGCTCAAATCATAATCGTTCCAAACTGGGAACTATAAAGTCCAGGTTGGTGAAAATCAGCCGGCTTGAAAGATGAATCATAGATCTCGGAAGCTCGAACTCCGGCGGGTGCCTGCCCCGCCGGAGGTCTCGACTTAGAAATGCCCTGCGAGCAGCACGACGCCGGAGGCGACCACCGCGCCGCCGAGCATGGGAGCCATGACCGTACGGCGGGTGCCGGCCGCGATCGCCAGGCCAAGGCCGAGGCCGGCGGCGTGGAGCAGGGCGGTGCCGGCGAGGAACCCGAGGCCGTAGACGAGGCCGGAGGCGGTCTCGGGCATCTCCGCGCCGTGGGCATAGCCGTGGAACGCGGCAAAGCCGCCGACGAGGGCGCCGAGCGCGGCGACCGGAAGTCGGAGGCCGAACGCGGCCGCGAGGCCGAAGGCGACCACCGACAGGGCGATCCCGGTCTCGGCCACCGGCAGGCCGAGGCCGGAGACCTCGACGCCCGCCATGCCGAGCCCGGCGCCCGCCGCCATCAGCGC
>NZ_VRUV01000508.1:0-3289 GCF_008039455.1 Methylobacterium sp. WL116 | reverse complement strand
GGCTACGGGGGAGGACATGGTGGTGGGCCCGGCAGGACTCGAACCTGCAACCAGACCGTTATGAGCGCAATGACTTCCTTCAAATAGCAGGGAAAGCAGACGAAATCGGAGCGGACAGATGTAGAACGTTCGCCCTCGGTTCCAACGTATCGTTGGTGAAACGTTGGTTCGTTTCACCGGCAGGGTAGGGCGTCGCCACCTGTCCAGCTCTGGATGTGACCGAGCCAGACGGGTAGGGGCGGATCGGCACCTTCAGGGCAGTTAATCACCCGGCTACGAATGCTGGACCGAACAGTAGGAACAAGGCGAGGCGGGGTTTAGACGCTTTTGTGATCGCTGAGCTACGCTAAAAGATTTTATTTACTATAAGTTTCAACAGACAGGAAACCCTTTGCACGCAATATTATTGCATGCAATCTATGCTCATATCCTTAGTTGATAGCCAATCCCTCAGCTTTATTGTCGCCGCAGCGACTATTTGCACCTTCAGTGCGTGGCTGTTGGTATCTCTCATCCACTATGCAGAGGTTGGTAGCACAACCACCCGGCGATGGTGGTTGCTTGGAACGGCCGTCGTTGCGGGCACTAGTGTCTGGACGACTCATTTTGTGGCGATGCTAGGGTATCGGACCGATCTCGTCTTAAGTTACAACTTTAACACGACGATGGTCTCCGCCGCTGCAGCAATCGTCGCGGTAGGCCTACCATTCGCCCTTTCGATCATATGCCCACGGGGATGGATGCGCCTTGTTGCCGGAGCTGCGTCAGGCCTGGGGATTGGCGTTATGCACATCAGCGGGATGGCTGCGCTGGAAAACTGCGGCCAGGTTCAGTCGCTTGGCTTCAACGTCCTCGCCTGCTTGATCGGCGCTGCCTGTATGGCGCTCGCGCTCGTGCGTCCGGGGCGAACTGGATCGCGGCTGGTGACCACGTCGCTGATCGTCGTCGCGGTTTGTGGGACGCATTTCGTCTCGATCGCGGGCACGGTCTTGACCGGGGAGCGCGTCGATCAGCTCCTTCCCGGCGTACAGGTCGCACTCAGTGTTCTTGCCGCGACAGGCGCCGCCATCCTTCTGTTCGGGACGCTTCTCGCTCTAACTGCAGCTAAGCGCTTTGACACCCAAGAAACTGCACACGCTCGTGTTCTCGCGACGGCACTGCAAAAGATGTCGAACGGGATCCTTAAGGTATCTGCTTCCGAGATCGTGGAACTCTACAATGAGCGCCTCTGCGCGATGCTCAAGCTCGCGCCAAGCGACATGGCCAGAGGAATGAGCTTGGCAGCCTTCCTCGAGGGTGTGGGTCGGGCGAATGGTTGGGAGGCAGACCGCGTCGCCAGGGTGCTGGCAAACCACCGAGCCTGGATGGCCAGGGACGACGAGACTCGCGTCGAGCACAGCTTCGAGGATGGCCGGATCCTGTCCATCGCTTGCCAGCCCATCGAGGATGGTGCGGTGCTCACCTTCGACGACATCACGCAAGCAAAACAGGCGCAGCGCGAGATCTCCCTGCTTGCCTATCACGATCCGCTAACAGGCTTGGCCAACCGTCGGTCGCTGCTCGAACGCCTGGCGCAAGCGCATGAGGAGGAGCAACCCTCCACGCTGTTGCTGATCGACCTCGACCGGTTCAAGGCCGTCAACGACACCTTCGGTCACGGGATCGGCGATCGCCTTCTTGTCAGCGTGGCATCACGGCTGTCCGAGCTGGCGGGGGAGACCGCTTTCGTCGCTCGCCTGGGCGGTGACGAAATGGCGTTGATCGCTCGTATGGACGCCGAGGTAGCTATGAGCTTGGCCGAGCGCATCGTCATCGCGATCGAGAAGCCGTACGCGTTCGACGATCTGACCATCGTGATCGGCTGCAGCATCGGCGTGTGCAGCACCGAGGACCGGGCGAGCCCAACAGATCTGATGCAGCGTACGGACATCGCGCTGTACGAGGCCAAACGCCAAGGTCGAGGTCGTGCGACGCGCTACACCCCTGGGATGATCGAGGCCGTCGCCGACCGGCATCTCCTCGAAAGCGACATCCGGTTCGCCCTGTCCGAGGGTCAGTTCCATCTCGCGTACCAGCCCATCATGGCGCTCGCCGACGACACCATCCTGGGCTTCGAAGCGCTTATTCGCTGGCCGCATCCGACGCGGGGGCTCGTCTCCCCGGCGACCTTCATCCCGTTGGCGGAAGAGACGGGGTTGATCCTGCCGATCGGGCGCTGGGTGTTGGAAGAGGCCTGCCGGCAGGCTGTGGCTTGGCCAACTGATCAGCATGTCGCGGTCAACATCTCGGCCGTGCAGTTCCGTTCGCCGACGCTGCTCGCTCATATCACTTCCGCCCTGGCGAAAAGTGGGCTGCCGGCGAGCAGACTGGAGATCGAGCTGACGGAGACGGCACTGGTCGAGGACGGGCCTCAAATTGCGCACACCTTGTTGGCGCTGCGCCAACTAGGCATCAAGATCGCGATGGACGACTTCGGGACGGGGTACTCGTCTCTTGCTCACCTGCGGGACCTGCCGCTGGACAGGATCAAGATCGACCGCAGCTTTGTTGCAGCAGCTTTGGAAGACAAGCATTCGATGGCGGTCGTCAAAGCGATTACGCAGATGGGGCGTGACATGAACATTCTGACGATCGCTGAAGGTGTTGAGGATGCGAACCAGCTCGCCCTTCTACGAGCGCTCGATTGCGATGCCGTTCAGGGATACCTGATCGGTCACCCGGAACGCTTGATCTCAGTGTTTAAGAATAGAGCACAAGTTCGTGCCGCTTGAGTGATCCTCTGCCGAGGGACAACTCAGGCGATCGACACACAGTTCATATCCCGCGAAGCTTGAGTCTTCGAAGTAGCTGCTTAGGGTCCGATACGACGTCTATTACGCCACCTCGGGCGGCGGCATCGCGCTATCGAAGCGCCAGCCATCGAACCCGCTGGTACGCGAGGCGGCGATCGACTTCCTCGACTGGTTCGGCGAGGACGCCATCGCCCTCGGCTGGATGGCCACCAGCCTGTTCGGCCTTCACCCGCCCCTCGGCGTGGTCCGCGTCGACTACTGGGGCTGCCCTTTGATCAAGGCCCGCTGTGTCGAGGCGATCGGCGACACCTAGATCCGGTACGGCAACCAGATCTTTCGGTGGGACCGTCTGGGGCATCCCGTTGGCGTGTGTAAAGGGCGGACCAATTCCAGGCCGCTGTGGCGGAGTAAAACCAGGCCAATGGCGGCCGCAGCTTGAACGATGAAGGGGCCCGATCGGGCCCCTTCATCGTTTATCGCCGACCATGAGGCTCAAG
>NZ_VRUV01000507.1:0-3298 GCF_008039455.1 Methylobacterium sp. WL116 | reverse complement strand
TAGACTTCCACGGCAAACATCCTGGGCCCCTCCCGAAAGAGAAGCCTCTCCACTGGCCGGCTTTTACCCCGGCCGCATCAGCACCCCGCCGACGCTCCAGTGGATGGTTTTGTCACCGCCCTACACAGTCTCGTTCGCCGCCCCATCCTCCGCCTTGAACGCGAGGCTGGTAGCCTCAGCGAAGCTCTCAGCGAGCGCACGGATTTTATCTTGAGCCTGCCGTTTCATCTCGTCGTTTGACCCGCTCTCAACCGAGGTCGTGACGTACCCCGTGAAGCGCCCGGCTTCGGTGATCAGCGCGAAGTTGAACCGGCCGGACCGGCTGCGTCGGACAATGTAATGCGGCTTGGGCAAAGATCGGTTCTCCGCAGATGCCATTTCTGGTCTCTACGGCGAAGAGGTCGGCTTAGTTTCGAGCTTACTAGGAAGGCGCTCCGGTCGAGGACACAGCTAGGGTCCTTCGGAGCCGCGTCCCTCAGAGAGCATCGAGGCGACCAGATCGTCGTCGCTCACTTTGTCGCCAAGCGCATCGCGGACGATCACCTTCCAGCCTTGCCGCAGGAGCCGATCTCGCTGTTCCACCGCGATCCAAGCCGCCGAACAGCGCACGACTTTCCGAGCCGTGTGGCGTGAGGCGTGGACATAGTAGCTGCGCGGCATAGCAGCTGGTTCAGGCAATGAGCGCGCCAACGAAAAGGCGCTTCGAGTCAGACTGCGCCTGCGCCGTGCAGCTCGCGCTCTAGTCCGCAGACACCGCGCCAACATTGAACGCGTAGCCGAGGCTCTGATGGCCCGCGGGGTCCTGACGGGGGAGGAGATCGATGTTATGCTGCCGCCCGGCTTCATGGGCCGCTCGAACGTCTGGAACGACTCTATGGCGGTCGAGGCCGAAGCGTCCGACTTTCCATAAAAGCATTGTCGGTCAGGAAGTGCACGCCGCGCGAGCCACCTGCACCTCATACGTTCCGTCTCCCGCGAGAAGCACGAGCGTCATCCTCAGCGGCAGGAATGCCCATCAGGACCCGTAGGGGGTTCGTTCGCACTGAGCGGATTTTCCCCGCTGCCGGCCCACACCCAATACAGACCGCATACGTCCAGCGGCTCCACAAATTCTCATTCTGCCGATCAATCCCTTGCTGCCTGATCCTTGCCTTCTCAATCAATGCTCGGATCTTTGCCGCCTTCTCGTCACCGACGGATTTTCTCTGCTGTTCCGTCACGGATGGCTTCTGAGCCTCCTGCGCTATCGTAGGCGTTGAAGCCACAATAATCATGCCGAAAGCTATAAATCTAACGAGCATATTTTCCTCCTGATCATTCTTTTTCGCCACCGACTAGACGGTGAGACGAAATCAGGAATGGAAAAGTTTCAATGGCGCTCGGGAAATAGTAATTCAGAGATCTAAAATTCGCAGAAAAAACCCGATCAAAGCGGGCTCTGCGATACGCATGGCCTCATGTTCGGCCTCCCGACAATCACTAGGATCAAAGCGCTGCATCATCCCGGAACCGGTAAGCGTCGCGCCATTGATCTCCGGTTAACCCACTGGGCACCTTGCCCCCAAGCCGGGCTCAGGACCGGTTCGCTGGTGACACATGCGAAAAACCCGTCCTCCGTAATCGGATCGGGGGACGGGCCTGCCGCTGGTCATCAGCGCTCCGCAGTGGTCCACCCGGATGACGCCTGGCGTAGCGACATCTGGATCTCGCCCGCTCGCAAGCGCTGATCGCTATCGAACGCCAGACCCCTGCACCCATGAGGCCCCTGCAGCCTCGCTTCGAGTTCCGGCCTCCGGCGACAGGCTCCTAAACGAGTTCGGGCCTATGATGTGGGTATGACCGCCGATGGAGTCGATGGTCACACCGTGGCTTCGGAGCCATCCCTGCATCTGATCGATCTCGCGCTGTTGCTCCACGATGATCGACTCGGCGAGCTGACGGCTCCAGGGATCCTTTGCGCAGCGCATCGCGACCTTTGCCATATCGATTGCGCCTTGATGGTGGGGGATCATCTGCAGGCGGAAATCTACGTCCGGGTCACCCGTATAGGGTACGGCCATGTTTTTCATCATCTGCTCATGCGACGCCTTGAACTCGCGCGTGGCAGGTGTGTCGACGCTATCCTTCGGGGAATGACCCATGTGCATGTGATCGTGATCCTGGGCCATCGCGTTTCCAGCTAGTGCCACCGCGAACGCTGCCACCAACAATCCCAAGGCGTGCCGCATGTTGTTCTCCTACCTCAACATTGTCCTGATGGCGGCCGGCTCTAAACGTTCCAACAGTGGGAAGGTCAAGGCGAGCGGAAGTCGGATTGGTGCTGGTTATGCCATGGGGACTCGCCGGTGGTGGGCCGCCGGGGATAGGAGGCGAACTCAAGCTGTGCAACGCGGTCTCTGGCCGCTCGGCCGGCTATGTTATCATTCTCCGACCGGACACAGCCGATGAGGTGCGTGTATGGACAGGAAGCAGGGTGTCGAAGCCTTCCTCTTGTGCTTCGTTTTTGCGCTGACGCTCTGGAGCCTTCGGCCGAGCTGGCTCCGCTCTAAGAACCCTTGGGGCCTCGGCCCATCTTGGGCGTCTGGCTCAGGTACTGGAACATCGTCTGATAGTTCGCCGACCTACGGCTCGTCATCGAGCGACGCCGGATATGGCTGCTCAGACGGAGGATCCAGTGATGGCGGCAGCTGTGGTGGAGGCGGTGGCGGCGACTGACGGCGTCGTCTCCAACGCTCACTGGATCGTCGCCGAGCCGACCACCAACCCCATCAGCGCGGCAAGCTTCATCAGGCCCGCGTGGGTCATCTCTTCGCCATTCACGAGCCACAGGCTCAGGTCGTCGCCGGTCGGCTCGACGTACATGCCGAGCGAGCAGAGAGCTTCGATGGCCTCGTGGAAGGGGTCATCGCTCGTGGCGCCGTCGCCTTCGGGTTCAGCCGGTCCCGCATATCCTTACCGGTCTTGAAGACCAGCTTGGCCTTGGCCTCGACGGCAACGGAGGCGCCGGACCGCGGATTGCGCCCCATCCGTGCCCGCGTCTCCACGACAGTGAAGGAGCCGAACCCACGCAGCTCGACACGATCGCCGGCCACGATGGCGTCCGCGAGCCGGCCTATGATGGCATCGACCACGGCCTCGCAGTCCTTCGCGTAGAGTTGCGGGTTCGCAGCGGCGAGGCGCTGGACCAGTTCGGATCGGATCATGCCGGTGCGGCCGCCCTCGCTACCATGCCGTCAGCGCGGCTTCGCCGGTCCGGCCGATCCCCACCCGTGGGCCTGGATCGCCTTGGTCAGCTTGC
>NZ_VRUV01000506.1:0-3303 GCF_008039455.1 Methylobacterium sp. WL116 | reverse complement strand
CTCAGGCCAGCGCGGCGGCGGCGAGCCCGGCCTCGGTCAGGTAGGGCCGGAACAGGCTCGCCACCTGGGCCGCGCCCCAATCCAGGTGCTCGCGCCGGACCTCGCCGAGGCCGCGGCGCGAGCGCAGGTAGTCGATCCAGTAGGTAGAGACGATCCAGGCGTTGACGATCAGGTGCTCGGTCTCCGCCGGGCCGGCCCTGAGCAGGCCCGCCGCCTTCATCCCGGCGAGCGCCTGCCGGACGTGGTCCTGGCCGGAATCGCTGACCGTCTTCAGCCGCGGCCGCAGGGCCGGCGCGAGCCGGAAGATCGTGCCGCCGTCGCGGTAGAAGAAGCGCCACTCCCACATCAGCGTGAACCAGCCGGCGAGGTAGGGGGCGTAGCGCGCCTCGCCCGCCTGCGTCGCGTAGGCCGTCGCCACCGCCTCGAGCCGGATCTCAAAGGCCGAGAACAGCGCCTCCAGGATCTGCTCCTTGCGCTGGAAGTGATAGTAGAGATTGCCCTCGTTGATGCCGACCGCGGCGGCGATCTCGGCGGTGGTGACGGCGGCCGGACCGCGCTCGTTGAACAGGTCGCGGCAGGCCGCGAGCACGCGGTCGCGCGTGCCGGGCTTCGCGACGCGCGTCGCACCGCTCCTGCCCGCGGCCCCGGCAACGCCCTTCGGCAGATCCTTCGCGCGCGCCGCAGGGCCCGTCCTCATCGCCCCGCCCTCATCGCCTCAGGCCCGCCGTCCGACTTGGCCGCCCCATCGATCCACCCGCACCTTGATCCGGCCTGCGATCCGCCGAGCGCGGGGCGCGTCCGGCACCATCACGTTTCGCGCCAGATGCATTTTACGGTGGTAGCCCGTTGACGTCTATAAGGTGTCCACCTTAAATCGGGGCGACGCGCGAAACCGCCGGAGCCCGACGCCATGAACGACGCCTCGCCCCCCACGAGTCCGCTTCGGGCGCCCGCCTCCGCCGCGGACGCCGCCCGGCATTTCGACGTGCTGGTCGTCGGCGCCGGGCTCTCCGGCATCGTCATGGGGCACTACCTGCAGACCGAGTGCCCGCGGAAGACCTACGCCATCCTGGAAAGCCGCGACGCGATCGGCGGCACCTGGGACCTGTTCCGCTATCCCGGCCTGCGCTCGGATTCCGACCTCTACACCTTCGGCTTCAGCTTCCGCCCCTGGCGCAGCGACCGGGCGATCGCCGACGGCGCCTCGATCCTGAGCTACGTCCGCGAGACCGCGCAGGCCGAGGGCATCGACCAAAAGATACGCTTCGGCACCCGGGTGGTGCGGGCGGCCTGGGATTCGGCCGCCGCCCTGTGGACCCTCGACGCCGAGGTCGGCGAAGCCGCCGAGCCGGTGCGCTACACCTGCGCGGTCCTGTCGGTGTGCAGCGGCTACTACGCCTACGACCACGGCTACAGCCCGGACTTTCCCGGGCGCGAGCGCTTCGCCGGGCCGGTGGTGCACCCGCAGGCCTGGCCCGAGGACCTGTCCTGGGACGGCAAGCGCGTGGTGGTGATCGGCTCGGGCGCCACCGCGGTGACGCTGGTGCCGGCGATGGCCAAGACCGCGCAGCACGTCACGATGCTGCAGCGCTCGCCGACCTACATCGTCGCCCTGCCGAGCCGGGACAGAATCGCGCATTGGCTGCGCGAAAAGCTGCCGGCCGGCCTCGCCCACCGGCTGACGCGGGCGAAGAACGTCGCGCTCGGCATCTTCTTCTACCAGTTCGCGCGCAAGAAGCCGGCGGCGATGACCAAGCGCATCCTCGACGGCGTGCGCGCGCAGCTCGGCCCCGACTACGACGTCGCCAAGCACTTCACCCCGAGCTACAAGCCGTGGGACCAGCGCCTCTGCCTCGTGCCGGACGGCGACCTGTTCAAGGCGATCCGCTCCGGCGCCGCCTCGGTCGAGACCGACACGATCGCCAGCTTCACCGAGGACGGCGTCCGGCTCGCCTCCGGCAAGACGCTGCCGGCCGACATCGTCGTCACCGCCACGGGCCTCCGGATGAAGATGATCGGCGGGATGACGCTTTCCGTCGACGGCCGCGCGGTCGAGCCGGAGAACACGTTCCTGTACAAGGGCATGATGCTGTCGGGCGTGCCGAACTTCGCGGTGACGATCGGCTACACCAACGCCTCGTGGACCCTGAAGAGCGAGCTGACGGCGCGCTACCTTTGCCGGCTCATCAACCACATGGACGCCAACGGCTTCGCGCGCTGCGAGCCCCTGGCGGATACCGGCCGGCTCAACACCGAGCCGACCCTGCCGCTGAC
Source organism: Methylobacterium sp. WL116 (assembly GCF_008039455.1). Taxonomy (NCBI): domain Bacteria; kingdom Pseudomonadati; phylum Pseudomonadota; class Alphaproteobacteria; order Hyphomicrobiales; family Methylobacteriaceae; genus Methylobacterium; species Methylobacterium sp. WL116. The sequence continues at coordinate 1,029 of NZ_VRUV01000506.1, read as the reverse complement.
CTCCGGCTACGTCACCCGCGCCGCGCACCTGCTGCCGAAGCAGGCCGACACCAAGCCGTGGAAGCTGCACCAGAACTACATCCTCGACACCGCCGCCCTGAAGTTCGGCCGCCTCGACGACGGCACGATGCGGTTCTCGCGCCGCGAGGCGGCCAAGCGCGCGGCGTGAGCCTCCCTTCCCTCCCCCCGACGGATCTCGGGCTTGCCCGAGATCCGCACCCTGTGTGCCCAAGTCGGGCAGGCCCGACTTGGGTGCGGGGGAGGGTGGGCCTCGCGTGAGCGAGGGTCGGGAGAGGGGAGCGACAGTGCCGGATGCGGCGCTTCCCTCTCCCGACCCGCTTCGCGGGCCACCCTCCCCCGCAGAGGGGGAGGGGAAGTGGACCGCGCGTTTCATCCACCAAACATGCAGCGAGCCCCCATGCCGAACTGGAACCTCGAGAACCGCACGGCCCTGATCACCGGCGCGGCGAGCGGCATCGGCCGTGCGCTGGCGGTGGGGCTGGCCGCGCGCGGCTGCAACCTGGCGCTGGCCGACCGCAACGTCGCCGGGCTGGAGGAGACCGAGCGGCTGATCGCGACGAACCGGGTCCGCATCAGCCGCCACCCCCTCGACGTCGCCGACCGCGACGCCATCGCCGCGCTGCCGGCCGCGGTCGAGGCGGCCCATGGGGGCCTCGACGTGCTGATCAACAATGCCGGCGTGGCGCTCGGCGGCACCTTCGAGGACGTGACGGAGGCCGATTTCGAATGGCTGTTCGAGATCAACTTCTGGGGCGTGGTGCGGATGACCCGCGCCTTCCTGCCGCTGCTGCGGGCGCAGCCGGAAGCGCGGATCGTCAACCTGTCGAGCCTCTACGGGCTGATCGCGCCGCCGGGCCAGACCGCCTATTCCGCGAGCAAGTTCGCGGTGCGCGGCTTCTCGCAGGCGCTGCGGCACGAGCTCGCCGGCACCGCGATCGGCGTCACCGTGGTGCATCCGGGCGGCGTCGCCACCTCGGTCGCCGACAGCGCCCGCCTGCCCGCGCACAT
>NZ_VRUV01000505.1:0-3305 GCF_008039455.1 Methylobacterium sp. WL116 | reverse complement strand
CGCGCGCCGAGCCGGTGTCGTCGTCGACGATGATCGTCGGGGCGCCGTCGCGGCTGGTGTTGTCGAAATTGAGGGTCGGCCCGAGCTTGCCGATCGCCGCGGTGCTGATCCCGGCCTTGGCGGCGGCTCGGACCTCGTCTACCTGCCGAAGGGCGACAGGGCGCTCGCCGCGCGCACGATCGCGGCGCTCCTGGCGCAGGACTACGTCAGCGGCCTCTTCGTCGACGACGCGCTCGGGCGCTTCCCCGGCACGCTGCCGCTCTCGGCGGTGAACCTGAAGGGCGAGGCCGCGACGCCGACGCCGGCGATCGTCGTCAACTTCCGCTCGTACAGCACCGGCTGCGCCAACCCGGAGACCTGCGTCGTCGAGGTCGCCGACACGGCGCTGCAGCAGGGCCAGGGCATGCACGGCAGCTTCAGCCGGGCCGACACCCACAACTTCATGGCCGCGATCGGCCCGAGCTTCAAGGCCGGCTTCGTCGACCCGCTGCCGGTGAGCAACGCCGATGTCGGGCAGACGCTCGCCGCCCTGCTCAAGCTCGAGATCCCCGCCAAGGGCCGCCTGATCGGCCGCCCGATGCGGGAGGCGATGCGGGAGGCTCCGGTACCGCAGGCGCAGGCCGGCACGCTCCGTTCGGAACCGTCGCCGGCGGGCCTGACCACGGTGCTGCGCTTCCAGCAGGTCGGGGACCAGCGCTACTTCGATGCGGCCGGGTTCCCGGGGCGGACGTTCGGGCTGGAGTGAGGCCGCCGGCCGAGGCGCCCGACGCCGGGCGTTTGCCATCACGACGGATTCGCGGCCGGCCGGACCGGCATCGAGTCGCCTCGCGGCGGCGCGGGCGCTACCGTGGGTTCGCCGAGACCGGGCCGTGCGGCCCGGTCCCAGGAACAGGAGTCGTCCGATGAGCACCGCCCGCATCCTGCCCGTGATCCTGTGCGGCGGCTCGGGCACGCGGCTGTGGCCGGTATCGCGCGAGAGCATGCCGAAGCAGTTCGCGCGGCTGGTGGACGCGGCGGAGTCGACGTTCCAGGCCACCGCGCGGCGGGTGGGCGACGCGGCGGTCTTCGCCCGGCCGGCGGTGATCGCGGCGGCCGAGTCGCGCTTCATCGTCGCCGAGCAGCTGGCCCAGGCCGGGATGTCCGCCGACATCATCCTAGAGCCGGAGGGGCGCGACTCGGCCGCCGCCGTGGCGGTGGCGGCCTTGCACGCGGCCAAGGCAGACCCGGAGGCGGTGGTGCTGATCATGGCCGCCGACCACGTGATCGGCGACGTGCCGGCCTTCGCCGCCGCCGTGCGCACGGCGGCGGTCGGCGCGCGGGCCGGCTACACCATGACGCTCGGCATCGAGCCGACGCGCCCGGCGACCGATTACGGCTACATCCGCCGCGGGGGGGCGCTGCCGGAGGCCGAGGGCGCCTTCGCGGTGGCGCGCTTCGTCGAGAAGCCGGATGCGGAGGGCGCCGCCGCGCTGATCGCGGAGGGCGCCCTGTGGAACTCGGGCTACTTCCTGTTCCGGGCCGACCTGATGCTGGCCGAGCTCGAGGCGCACGCGCCCGCGGTGCTCTCCGCCGCCCGCGCGGCGCTGGAGCGGGCCGGCGTCGACCTCGACTTCGTGCGCCTGGACGCGGCGGCGTTCGGGCAGGCGCCCAAGATCTCGATCGACTACGCGGTGATGGAGCGCACGACGCGCGCCGGCGTGCTGCCGGTGTCGTTCCCGTGGTCGGACGTCGGCACCTGGGACGCGGTCTGGCAGGTGCTGCCGCAGGACGCCGCCGGCAACGCGGTGCGCGGTCGGGTCGAGCTCCTGGGCACGCGCAACAGCCTGGTGCACAGCGAGGGCGAGGGGCTGACCACGGTGGTCGGCCTCGACGACGTGGTGGTGGTGGCGACCCCCGACGCGGTGCTGGTGACCTCGAAGGCGCAGTCGGGCCGGGTCAAGGAGCTGGTCGGGGTGCTGCGGGCCCGGGCCCATCCGGAGGCCGACGCGCACCGGCGGATGTACCGGCCCTGGGGCTGGTACCAGCGCGTCGACATCGGCGAGCGCTTCCAGGTCAAGCGCATCATGGTGACGCCGGGCGGGCGCCTGTCGCTGCAGAAGCACCATCACCGCGCCGAGCACTGGGTGGTGGTGAAGGGCACGGCGGAGGTGACGCTGGGCGAGCGCCTGGTCCTCGTGCACGAGAACGAGGCGGTGTACCTGCCGATCGGCTCGCTGCACCGGCTGACCAACCCCGGCAAGATCCCGCTCGAGCTGATCGAGGTCCAGGTCGGCTCCTACACCGGCGAGGACGACATCATCCGCGTCGAGGACATCTACGGACGTTCGCCAGGCTGATAAGGAGCCCTGCGGTAGGCCTCAAGCCCTGATGGGGTGGGTGCCGAATACAGGCATGTTGCAAACTCGGATCTGAGACGCAGAACGATCTTTGCGGTCCCGCTTTCACCCTTTGTTCGCCTAAGGAAGCCTGAAGCAGAGTGCGAGCAGCTGATTATGCTCGCGCACTGTCCGTGCGCCAGCGAAGCCGAGGACCTTGCGCAGCCAGAGCATGGCCTCGAAGCCCTGGATCGTGCGCCGCGCTGTGTTGAACGAGCGGTAGCCGCCGATCCGGGGCATCGACTGCTTCACCCGGAAGTGGTCGCTCTCGATGCCCTAACCGACCGGAGCACCGGCGCCGACGCTGGCGAACGCTGTTTCGGCGCAAGGCGATGGGTGATCTGTTTCGCGGACCCTACGCTATGCCATGATCGGTCAGCATCCACACGCTGCTTCCCTCTCTCAAACGCACCTCTGGGTTCGATCCGAGTTCGCTACGTCGAGATAGAACTGGACATGTCAATCGCGGACAGATCGAATAAAAGTATCTGATCGTGCAGGTGGCTGCAGTAGGCGCGCTGCTATAAGAAATCTGATAATCTGTGTGGTAGTCTTTGCAATTTAATCGTTCAGACTTTTTCAATTTTACAGACCTATTTGCTTCGAAAAACACCATATAGGATTTGAATCTTGACAACGCTATGGTTTGTGCTACGCTGATGCTGTCGATTGGCGAACCGTTGCACCGCTTCGGTGCCAGCCGACACACACCGAGGAAGCGCGCGATGCACCGGCGATCACGAACACCGCGGCCCCGACCGCCATCGTGCGCCAGCCAGCACCCGCCCCTCACCAGCACCTCCACGGAAGGCCCCCATCACGGGGGCCTTCGTCGTTTCAGGAGCCCGAAAATGGCGATCCAGTTCATTCCCGCCTCAGTCCCAGCCCCCGACCCCATCCCTGTCGTCGAGAGCCCGCTGACCCCTCAAC
>NZ_VRUV01000504.1:0-3306 GCF_008039455.1 Methylobacterium sp. WL116 | reverse complement strand
CCTGATCGGCTCGTCGATCGCCCGCGGCGCCCGCCGCTACGGGCTGGCCGAGCGCATCGTCGCGATCGACGCGGACGCCGCCGTCCGCGCGCGGGTGCTCGATCTCGGCATCGCCGACGACGTCACCGGCGATGCCGCCGCGGGCGCGGCGCTGGCCGACCTCGTGATCCTGTGCGTGCCCGTCGGCGCCATCGGCCCGGTCGCCGCCGCGATGGCGCCGCACCTGAAGCCGGGTGCCGTCGTCTCGGACGTCGGCTCGGTGAAGGCGTCGGTCGTCGCGGCCGTCACCCCGCACCTGCCCGACGGCATCGTGTTCGTGCCCGGCCATCCGGTGGCCGGCACCGAGTATTCCGGGCCGGATGCCGGGTTCTCGACGCTGTTCTCCGGGCGCTGGTGCATCCTGACCCCGCCGGAGGACGCGCCCGAGGCCGCCGTCGCGCGGGTGCGCGCGCTGTGGCAGGGGCTCGGCGCCGTCGTCGAGACGATGACGCCGGAGCACCACGACCTCGTGCTCGCCATCACCAGCCACGTGCCGCACCTGATCGCCTACAACATCGTCGGCACCGCCGCCGACCTCGAGCAGGTGACGCAGTCCGAGGTGATGAAGTTCTCGGCCGGCGGCTTCCGCGACTTCACCCGCATCGCCTCCTCGGACCCGACGATGTGGCGCGACATCTTCCTCAGCAACCGCGAGGCGGTGCTGGAGATGCTCGGGCGCTTCAGCGAGGACCTCTCGGTGCTGACCCGTGCGATCCGCTACGGCGACGGCGCGGCCCTGCACGACCTGTTCACCCGCACCCGCGCGATCCGCCGGGGCATCGTCGCGCAGGGGCAGGAGACGGCCGAGGCCGATTTCGGCCGCGCGCGCGCGGCCGAGGGCGTTCCCAAGGCGGGGTGACCCGCGATCCCGGTCGCCCGCCTTGCCGCCGGCGCACCGCCATGCTGGAACGGCCCTCATGACCGCGATGACGCTTGCCGAGACCCGCGACTTCCTCGACCGGGAGTTCCCGCAGATGCAGGCGGGCGGGCGCGCCTACCACCTGGAGGCCGTCGGCCCGCTGACCGCGCGGATGCGGCTCGACGGCGACGCGCGCTTCCTGCGCCCGGGCGGCACGCTGTCCGGCCCGTCGATGATGGCGCTGGCCGACTATGCGCTCTACGCGGCCATCCTCGCCCAGATCGGCCCGGTGGCGCTCGCGGTGACCACGAGCCTGACCTTCAACTTCCTGCGCAAGCCCGCGGGGCTGGTGCTGATCGCCGACGTGACGCTGCTGAAGCTCGGCCGGCGCCTCGCCGTCGGCGAGGTGCGGATCACGGCGCCGGGCTCGGACGACCTCGTCGCCCAGGCGAACGGCACGTACTCGATCCCGCCGCGGTGAGGGCCTACCGATCCGCGTAGCGGGACCACAGCATGACGCCGAAGCCGACGGCGACCGCCATCAGCGGCGCGACGACGAAGGCCACGATCTGAATGTCGGCCATGGCTGCAGCCTTCCACGAATGATGCGCGCGCACCCGTAGAGGGCGATGCTCGCAAGGAAGAAGATCGCGATGCCTCCCGACAGCGTCAACGCCGACAGGTTGGACCGTCCCGAAACCCCGAAGACGGTCGCAACGAGCGCCGCGACCACGCCCGCGGTGAACAGGCCGCCCGCGGCGGTGTTCAGGTAGGCGGCGGAGAGCTTGATCCGCTCGTTCGAAATCAGGCTCACGCCGCGCTCCCGCGGCCCTCCGCGAGCCGCGCGGCGTAGCGCGCGATCAGGTCGACCTCGAGGTTCAGCCGGTCGCCGACGCGGCGCTCGCCCCAGGTGGTGACCTCCAGCGTGTGCGGGATCAGCAGGACCGAGAAGGTGTCGCCCTCGACCGCGTTGACGGTCAGCGACGTGCCGTCGAGGCAGACCGAGCCCTTCTTGGCGATGAAGTGGGCGACCCCGGCGGGCGCCCGCAGGGTGAACCGTTCGCTCGCGCCCCAGGCGCCGGCGGTGACGGTCTCGCGGGCGAAAATCTCGGCGACGCCGTCGACGTGGCCGGTGACGAGGTGGCCGCCGAGCTCGTCGCCGATCTTCAGCGAGCGCTCCAGGTTGATTCGGGTGCCGGCCTCCCACCCGCCGACCGTGGTCAGCGCCAGCGTCTCGGCGGCGGCGTCCACCGCGAAGACGCAGCCGCCCTCGGCCGGCTCGATCGACACCGCCGTAAGGCAAGGGCCGGAGCAGGCGATCGAGGCGCCGAGCGCGATCGTGGCCGCATCGTAGGCGGCGCGGATCGTGAGGCGGCGCATCCGTGCATCGCCCGAGACCGAGAGCACCGTTCCGACGTCGCTGACGAGACCCGTGAACATCGCTTAAGCCTCACTCCGTTCGTAGGTCACGGCCCGGTCCGCCCCGAGGTCGAGGGACTGGGCGATCCGGAACCGTCCGCTCTCCAGCGCCTGCCCGAGATGCGGGCCGACCGCCGGCAGGCCGCCCTGCGGACCGCAGGTGCCGGGCCCGGTGATCAGGGTGCAGGAATCCACGAGATCGGCCTCGGTCAGCGCGTCGGCAAGGTGAGGGCCGCCCTCGCTGCAGAGCCGCGTCAATCCGCGCTCGCCGAGCATCGCCAGCGCCGCGTGCAGGTCGACCCGCCCGCGCGCGTCGGCGGCGACGCGCACCACCGCGACGCCGAGCGATTCGAGCATCCGCTTGGCATGGGCCGGGGCGCTCCGCGTCGTCACGACCAGCGTCGGGACGTCGTGGGCGCCGCGCACGAGCACGCTCGACGGCGACAGCCGCAGCTGCGAATCCAGCACCACCCGCAGCGGCGAGCGACCGCCGAGGCCGGGCAGGCGCACGGTGAGCGAAGGGTCGTCGGCGCGCGCCGTGCCGATGCCGATCAGGATCGCGTCGGCATGGGCCCGCCACAGGTGCACCGCGCCGTCGGCGATCGCGCCGGTGATGCGCAGGCGCGCCGTGTCGGAGGCGGCGGCGAACCCGTCCCGCGTCCGGGCGAGCTTGAGGTGGAGGTGGGGCCGCCCGTGGGTGATCCGCGCCACGTGCCCGGCATGGTCGCGCCGGGCCTCGGTGCCCAGCAGCCCGGTCTCGACCCGGATGCCGGCCGCCCGCAGGAGCGCGTGGCCGCGGCCGGAGACCCGCGTGTCGGGATCCTCCATCGCGCTGACGACCCGCGCGATGCCTGCCGCGACGATCGCGTCGGTGCAGGGCGGCGTGCGGCCGTGATGCGAGCACGGCTCCAGCGTGACGTAGAGGGTCGCGCCCCGGGCCGCCGCGCCGGCATCGGCGAGCGCCAGGGGCTCGCCGTGCGGGCGGCCGC
>NZ_VRUV01000503.1:0-3317 GCF_008039455.1 Methylobacterium sp. WL116 | reverse complement strand
CGTCTTCACCGAACGCTCGCTCGCCAACGCGTTCGCGCCGGCCCGCAACTTCGGCTTCGCGATCGGCCGAAGCGGGGCGGACTGGAGCGTCGTCACCAGCGTCTTCGGCGGCAACGCCAACACCGGCCAGCATGGCGGCCAGGCATCGCCGCGCGATCGACCGCTTCGCCATCATCGTCTCCGAGAGCTCCCCGCCCGTGCCCAGGACGACCGATAGCCCGGGATCGCTGACGGTAGCGCGACAGGGCGGCGCCGACCGCACGCGATTCACAGCATCGGCAGGGTTCGCGGCCGCGGCCCGCGCGGAAACTGCGCCTCGATCATCGCGATCTCGGCCGCGTTGAGATGAAGCTTCGCCGCGCCCGCATTCTCGATCGCCCGCGATGCGCGGCCGGTCTTCGGGATGGTGAAGGTGTTCTCGATCCGCGTCAGGAACGCCAAGGCCACGGCGTAGGGCGTCGTCCCGTGCGCCGCGGCGATGCCGGCGAGCACGCGGCCGCCGGCGCTCGACGGGTTCGGGAAGTCGCCGCTGCCGAAGGGCGAGTAGCCGACGAGCGCGACCCCGTTCGCGGCGCACCACGGCAGCACCGCGTGCTCGATCGCCCGCTCGCCGAGATGGTACAGCACCTGGTTGCAGGCGATGCGGTAGGGGCCGGCGATGCGCAGCGCCCGGTCGAGGTCGTCGACGTCGAAGTTGCTCAGGCCCCAGGCCAGGATCTTGCCCGCCTGCCGCAGGTCCTCGAACCCGGCGATGGTCTCCTCCAGCGGGTGGCTGCCGGGCCAGTGCAGGAGGTAGGCGTCGAGCCGGTCGGTCCCGAGCCGCCGCAGCGACTGCTCGCAGGCCCGCGCCACCCCGCGCCGCGTCGCGTTGCCCGGAACCACCTTGGAGACGAGGAAGACCTCCTCGCGCACGCCGCGGATCGCCTCGCCGACGATGGCCTCGCCGTCGCCGTACATCTCGGCCGTGTCGATGTGGGTCATGCCGGCATCGATGCCCGCCCGCAGGGCGGCGACCGCGCCGTCGCGGGCCGTGGCATCGATGTGCCACGTGCCCTGCCCGATGACCGGGACGTTGAGGCCGGTCGAGCCGAAGGGTCTGGCGTGCATCGCGTGGATCCTGTCTCGCTGGGGCGCGCGGCGCGCCCCGAAGGTCCGATGTCGGCGGCGCGGCCGCCCGATCGGCGAACGGATGGCGCCCGCGCCTTAATCGCGCCATCATGGGACGTTGAGCAATGGCTCGGCACGGGGTCCGGACCTAGACTTTGGACGATGTCCCGTTTCCGAAACGGGGCGCCGTCCCGCGGGCTACGTCCCTCTCCGGTTCGAGAACGCTTCAGGATCGGTTTCGTGCACGCTGCCTGTCCGCCTCCCGTCCCGCTCCCCGTCCAGGCGGATCGCTGAATGCTGCCGCAGCATCGCTGGTTCTGGGCCCTGATCGTCGTCGCATCGGGCGGGGCCGGCCTTCTCTACAACCTCCTGTTCGTCGGCGGCACCTCGCTCGCCGCCGGCCTGATCTACGGCCTCGCAGTCGGCGTGACGGTGCTGTCGTTCGATCGCGGCCTGATTCTCTCCGGGCTTCAGACGCGCCTGCGCCGCCTCCCGGCGATGCTGTACGTGCCCTCGGCCGAGCTGCTCTACGTGCTGATGATCGCGCTCGGCTGCGCGCTCGGCGGCCTCGTGGTCTGGTCGCTCGGGCTCACCGCCGACAGCCTGTCGGCGGCGGTCCGGATCACGCCGCGGGTGCTGGCCTACTCGCTCGCGGTCTCGGCGCTGCTGGTCTTCGTCGTACGGATGCGCGACCTGATCGGCGGCGAGGTGTTCGTGAACTTTCTCGTCGGGCGCTACCACAAGCCGGTGCGGGAGGAGCGCATCTTCCTGTTCCTCGACGTGGTCGGCTCCACCGCCTTCGCCGAGACCCACGGCGACCTCCGGGCGCAGGAATATCTCGGCGCGATCTTCGCGACGCTGGCCGAGCCGGTGCGGCGCAACGCCGGCTCCACCGACGATTACATCGGCGACCTCGCCATGATCACCTGGCCGATGGCGCGCGGCCTCAAGGATGCGCGCTGCGTCGCCTGCGTGTTCGACGTGCTCGACCGGATCGAGGCGGATGCGCCGGCGTGGACCGCGCGCTTCGGCACGGTGCCGCGGCTGCGCGCGGCCCTGCACGGCGGATCGGTGGTCACGGCGGAAGTCGGCGTCGACCGGCACAAGATCGCCTATTTCGGAGACGCGGTGAACGTCACCTCGCGGATCGAGGCGCTGTGCCGGCCGCTCGGCGTGAACATCCTCATCTCGCAGGACCTGCTCACCCGCCTCGGCGGGTTGCCGCCCGGGATCGCGGCGCGGTCCCTCGGAGCCCACGCCCTGCGCGGGCGCGGCCAGCCGCTCTCGGTGGCGACCTTGGAGCGGCCGGCCCCCGAGGTGCCCCAGCCGATCGAGGCAGAGCGGCCGGCGCTTCGGGTCGCGCGATGAGCGGACGCTGGCTCACCGCCCTGCGCATGCTGCTGCGCTACGGCCTGCCGCTCGCCGGCATCGTCGTGGTCGGCCGGGCGATCGTGCTGTCGATCGGCGGCGAGATCTCGAAGGCGCAGTTCGCCCTTGGCGTGCTCCTGATGGTCGCGGGATTCTCGGCGCGGCTGGTGCCGAAGGCCCGTCGGCCGCGAGCGACGGCGGAGCGGCGCGCTTCGGCGAGGCGGCCGTCTTGACCGGCTCGACGGCGATCTACGTCGACGCCGACGCCTGCCCGGTGAAGGACGAGACCTATCGCGTCGCCGCCCGCTACGGGCTGCACGTCTACGTCGTCGCCAACAGCTTCCTGAACGTGCCGCGCGAGCCCTGGATCGAGCGCGTGGTGGTCGGCGACGCGATGGATGCCGCCGACGACTGGATCGCCGAACGCGCCGGGCCGGGCAGCATCGTCGTCACGGCCGACGTGCCGCTGGCCAGCCGCTGCGTGAAGGCGGGCGCGACGGTGATCGGGCCAAACGGCAAGCCGTTCTCGGACGCGTCGATCGGCATGGCGCTGGCGACGCGCAACCTGATGCAGGACCTGCGCGAGGCCGGGGCGATCACCGGCGGGCCGCGCCCGTTCTCGGCGCGCGACCGGTCCGAGTTCCTCGGCGCCCTCGACCGTGCGGTGAACCGCATCCGGCGCGGCTCGACCTGACGGCGTGGCGCGTCAGCCGGCGACGAGCGCCTTGAGCGCGTCGTTGAGGCGGTCCTGCCAGCCCGGGCCGTCCTTCTGGAAATGCGCGAGCACGGCGCTGTCGAGGCGGAGCGTCACCGATTCCCGCGCGCCCGGGGCGGCCTGCGGC
>NZ_VRUV01000502.1:0-3319 GCF_008039455.1 Methylobacterium sp. WL116 | reverse complement strand
CTTCGCCGCGGAGCGCGTCGGCAGCCTCGCAGGCGACGACCGGCCGCGCTGAGGCCGGCCGCGTTGAGGTAAGGGCGCGCGGCGCGGTCAGGACTCGGCCCACGCCGCCCGCACCGGTCCAGCTGCGGTATCGGGCTTGGCATCGCCGATGAAGATCACCACCGGGCCGTGCTCGGCCCGCCGCGGATCGTAGAAGTCGAGGAGGTCGGGGTACCGGCGCTGGATGAAGTCCGGGCGCAGGCCCGCGCGGCGCAGCAGGTGGTCGATCACGACCTGATCGCCGTGCACCCCGTTGGGGACCGGGCCGCACGAACCGGCCCGCATCCAGTGTTCGGGCTCGGCCGCGAACGCGGCGTGGAGGAAATCCAGCTCGCCCCCGTCCCAGCGCAGCAGGGCGCTGGAGAGCCGCCCCTCGTGGAAGTAATCCTCCATCGCGGCGAGTCCTGGCTCAGCCAGCGCATCGCATGGCCCGGTGAGGACGGTGTCGAGGTCGCACAGCAGCGTCGGCCCCCGCGTCAGGCCGGGGCGGAACGCCTCCATCTTCGCCCACCAGGCCGGCCAATCGTGCCGTAGCGGAACCCGCTCGACGCCGGCGACGGCGAGCGGAAGGTCCGTGAGGCAGAGGATCCGCTCGAACGCCGGGGCGTGGCGGCGCACGCCGCGGGCGAGGCGCTCGACCCAGGTCGCGTCGTAGCGGCCGCCGCCCTTCAGGACGGTGACGAGGGTGGTCATGCGCGGAACCCGATCATGTTGCGGGGACGGACCCGGTAGGGCCGGTCATCTCGAAGGGTGAAGGCGGAGCTGGCCGGACGCCTCGGCTTCGGCGAACCAAGCACGCTCGGCCGCCCAGGGATGACCGGGCCAGCCGGCGAAGCCGAAGCCGTAGGCGTCGACCGGCCCGGACCACGAGGGCCGGCCGAGCAGCAGCGCCAGGGTCACGAGGAAGCCGGTGCTCGGGTTCGGCCGTCCCATGGTGCCGGCGCCGAGGCGCAGGCCACCCTCGCGGTGCAGGTCTTCCGGCAGGACGTGAACCGGCTTGCCGAGCGGAGCCAGCAGCGCCAGCGCCTCACGGGTCCAGCACACCTGCTCGGGTCGGTTGTGCTCCGCCGGAAGCATCGGGAACGGCAGGATGAAGGCCTCGGCCGCGCGAACCACCGGGCGGTCGAGGAAGCCCGGGTCGGCCAGCCATTCCCGCATCTGGCCGCCGCGGTTGACCAGGGCGAGGTGGGTGACACGCGAGCCGGTGCGTCCGCGAAAGCCCGCCGCATTGTTGAAGCGCACCACCGAGGGCGCCGCGTCGACCGCGGCGGCGGCCTCGATCCCCGGCGCGTTGCCGACGATGGCGAGCCGGGAACCCGAGATCCGGAGCGCACCGGTCCGGGGCGCATCGTGGGCGCGTGAGGGATCGACCGGTGAGTTCACATGCGGCTGGGGTTCGAGGAGCAGCGGAGGTATGGCGTCGGCCCCACGCGGCAAGGTGCGGCGGCGGAGCGGGAGGGTTGGACCGATGATGCGCCGATGCTTCGTCTGCGCCGCAGACATGCTGCAGCCGACCAAACGGCATCTCACGTATCCGGGCGGTCGCCGCCGCGATTTTCCGCTCGCCTGCGCCTCCTGCGGGCTCCTGCTGACAGCGGATGCCGATCCCGACCGCTGCCACGCCGATCTCGCGGAACGCCTCGCCGCACCGGCCTTCGTTCCGGACCCGGACGGCGCCTACGGGCTCGACCTCTACACCCTGCGCAGCGCCGCGACCGGAGCCGGTCTCGGAATTCGCGCGCTCGACGGGGACGGCCGTGCGGATCTGCGCCGGCCGCACGGCATCCGCGCCGCGCAGGCGGACCTCTACGCCCTCGACGTGGGGGAAACGATGCCGGTTTCCCTCGGCCTGCTCTGTCGCCCTGCGGATCTCGAGCGCGTCCTGGCCGGCGTCGAGGCCCACGCAGCCTGGACCGACGACGTGGTCGTCCTGCTCGATGCGTCGGCCGGTCCGCCGCGCGCCATGGCCGCCGCCGGCTTCGCGCACGGTGCAGTGCGCGTGGCCGCGCGGCCGATGGACGGCGATTTCGGCGCGCAGCGCAACGCCCTCCAGGACCTCGCCCGCCATCCCTGGATGCTGCAGCTCGACGCCGACGAAACCCTCGACGCCGCCGCGGGCCGCCGCCTCCCGGCGCTTGCGGGCCTGGCCGAGACGGGCGATGTTCTCTCGGTCGGGCTGCCGCGCCGGAACCGCGTCGACGGCGTCCTCTCCGACGTCTACCCGGACGTCCAGTACCGGCTGAACCGCAGGAGCGTGCGCTATGGCGGCCGCGTGCACGAGCGGCCGGTGCTCGACGGCGGCTGGCCACGCAGCATCATCGCGCTGCACGGGGCGATCGAGCATCATCTCGGCCGCGCGCACGTCCTGGCGCGCTCGCGGCGCTACGAGAGCCTCGCCCCCGGACGCGGGCGCCCGGAGGAAGAGGCGGCGCTGCTGCGGCCGTTTCGCGACTGAGCGCCCGGTTCGGGGCTCGGCTCAGCGCGTCGCCCGAGCGCGGCTCGCCGCGATGGCGCGCGCGTACAGATCGAGGGTCTCGCGGCCGAGGGCCGCCCGGTTGAAGCGTCCGGCCGCCGCGAGCGCACGAGTTCGGTAGGCCAGGCGAAGGCCCGGGTCGGCGAGCAGCGGGCGGAGGGCGTCGGCGAGCGCCGGGCCGGTCGCGTCCCGTGCCAATGGCCCCGCGCCGGGGTCGCCGACGAAGGCGCGGGCGCTGGCATCCAGCGCGCAGGCCACCACAGGGCGTCCATAGGCCAGGGCCTCCTGGTAGACGAGGCCGAAGCTCTCGTAGCGGGAGGGGGCGAGCACCGCATGGGCGGCGGCGTAGGCTTCGGCGAGCTCGTCGGCGGGAACCCGCCCGCGCGCGCGGATGCGGGCCCGCGCCCCACCGGGCAGATCGCCCGGGAGGTCCGACGGCGGCACGCCGACGAGATCGAGCACGAAGGGCGGAACCGATCCGAACGCGGCCTCGTCGGCGAGGATCGCGATCGCTCCGAGCAGGGCGTCGAAGCCCTTTCGCGCCTCCGCCCGTCCCACGAAGAGCAGGCGCACCGGGTCGGAATGGTCCGGATAGGCCGCGCCCCGCGCGGCCGCCGTGATCTCCGGTGGCAGGCTGAGGCCGATCACCGCTTCCGGCTGCCGGCCGGACAGAGCGTAGGCCCGGGCGATCACCGCCCCGTGCTCGGCCGTGTTGGCGATCGCATCCGGCGCGCGCGGGTCGACGAGGAGGCCGTTGCCGCAGGTCTCGACGATGTCGTTGGGGCCGCCGCTGTCCGTCGCCACCAG
>NZ_VRUV01000501.1:0-3324 GCF_008039455.1 Methylobacterium sp. WL116 | reverse complement strand
TCGCGACCCCGACGCTGATCCTCGCCGCCGGCTCCGACCCGGTCTGCGGCACGCCCGCGGCCGAGCGCTTCGCCGCCCGCCTCAAGGCCGGCCACATCCTGGTGCTGCCCGACGCCCGCCACGAGATCCTCTCCGAGCGCGACGCGATCCGCGCCGACTTCTGGGCCGCCTTCGACGCCTTCGTGCCGGGCTCGACCGTGCGGGAGACGAAGACGGAGCGGGAGCGACTGGCGACCGCGTGAGGCTGCGCGCGGGCGGGGCGCCGGTCGCGACGCGAGGCCGGCCGTCGCCGCTTCCCGATGCGGCCGTTCCATGGCCGTCCGACGGCTTCGGGTCGGGGTGGTCGGCGGTCCCGCAGAGTTCGCCATGATCCGCCGTCGAAGGACCGGATCGGGCACATCCGTTCCGGGACACCGCGCCACGACCGGCCTTCGACCGCCCCCTATCGGCGACGGATCTCGAACGTCTCCCAATCGTGTACGACGGTACAGCTCACGGCGAGCGCGTCGTCCGTCGTCGCCGCGCCATCCATGCCGTGCCGCCGAGCGAGGCGCGCGCACTTGTCCAGGGCGCTTCGCGCGACGTTTTCGGGTACGTCGAGGGCGAGGCTGGTCGCGCGCTCGAGCGTTCGGCCGAACTCCCCCATGTCGGTGCCGAAGCCCGCATCCCCCGATACCATCGAGGGCTGCCCGTCTGCGCATTCCAGCGTGTAGTGAAAGGTCCGGCGGCCGCGCTTGATGGTAATGACCGGACCCGTCCGGATCGCGTACGCGTTTCCGACCTCGGTCGCGATGCGTTGAGCTGCGTCGTCACAGGCGTCGGCCAGGGCCGGTGCGGCCGCGATGACGAGCAGGAGGGGCAGGCGTTTCATCGTTGGCCGCCATCGTGAAAGGCCGGGTTGCAGCGGTTTGGCGGCGCAGGATCGCAAACGCCTGGGATCACCAGACGGCGCGGATTGCGCACGTCCCCAGCCTGTCGGGTTGGCTCTGCTTCGTTGGGGGCAGCATGGGCCCGTCGAGCGCCAACCCGACGCCTGTCGCGGAACGCCGACACCAGCCCCTCCGTGCGCCGGCCGCTCAGAAGCGCGCGCCACCGGGGAAGCTGAACGCCCGCATCGAGTCTTGCCGCACGTCGCGCACGTCGGGCGCCATGCCGGTGCGCTCGTCCTGCTTCGCCACGTTGCCAGGCGGGGCCTCCATCGGCTTGCGGTCCTGGGCGCCGATCTCGGCGGACCCGGCCGCGTCCCGGGGTTTTCCAGGCGTGTCGTCGGCCCGGGCCAAGGCTCCGAAGGCCAGGAGACCGGCGGCGGCGAGCAGGATGCGGGATCCGACCATCATGCGCGTGGAACCTTCCGACGTTGCAAGCCGGGCTTCCGAATCCCTCGGTGCCCCGCTTAGGCAAATCGTCTTATCGGTTGCCGTCCGCGCGGTCCAGCGCCGGGCGCGGCCTCAGGCCTCGACCCGCGCGCTCGCCAGGATCGCCACGCCGCAGGCGATGACCGCGATGCCGGCGATCATCGGCAGGGTCACTGGCTCGCCGAACAGCAGCGCGCCGCCGAGCGCGGCGCCGACCATGCCGACGCCGGCCCAGATCGCGTAGACGACGCCGATCGGCAGCATGTCCATGCTCGAGGACATCAGCCACAGGGCCGTGCCGTAGCCGAGCGCGACGATCAGGGTGGGGACCGGCCGGGTCAGGCCGTCGGCCGCCTTCAGCGCCAGGGTCGCGGAGATCTCGGCGCCGATCGCGATGGCCAGCGTCAGGTAGGGGCTCATGCGCTGGCCGCCAGCGCGGTGCCGGCCGCGTCTTCCGGCACCGGGGGCGGCACGGCGAACATCTCGATGTCGTCGGCGAACTGCTCGACGATCGTCGCCGCGTTCGCCAGGCACACCGGCAGGTAGGCCGGCAGCCGCGGCGCCGGCGCGAACCCCTCGGCGAGCAGGCGGTCGTTGGCGAAGGTCACGTCGAGGGCGCAGAACGCGTAGTAGGCGCGCACCGCGCGGAGCATCGCCTGCTTCAGCGGCCCGTCGAGGCCGAACACCTCGGCGAAGCGGCGGCGCAGCACGGTGCGGTCAGCGGCGAGGTCGAACGGCCGGAAGGCGCGCACGCCGTCGCTCGGCTCGGCCGCCTCGAAGGCGGCGATGACCTCGGCCCAGGTGGTGCGGCCGCCCATGCCGGCCGAGAGGTGGTAGAGGTCGTGCCGGAGCGTCGGCTTGGTCAGGAGCCCGACCAGCATCTCGGCGACCCAGTCGGCCGGGACGACGTCGACGTGGCTCTCGGGCGCGCAGGGCAGCATGCGCAGGGCGTCGGCGGCGCGCAGCACCCAGAGGATGCTCGAGCTCGGGCCCGCGCCGAGGCTGGCATGGCCGACGACGATCGAGGGCCGGGCGACGACGATCGGCAGGTCGGGGAACCGCGCCGCCAGCGAGGTCTCGGTCGCGGCCTTGGACACGGTGTAGGCGACGATGTGCCGGGCCTCGGCCGCCGGGTAGTCGGTCTCGGCGACGATCGCCGCGGCGTCGGCGCCGCAGATCATCGCGGTGCCGACGTGCAGGAACCGCCGGAGCTTCGGCATCGCCTGCGCCCGCCGCGCCAGCGCCAGGGTGCCGTCGTGGTTGGTGCGGTAGACCCGCTCGTCGCCCCACCACGAGGTGTCGGCGGCCAGGTGCAGCACGTGGGTGCAGTCGTCGAGGCGCGGATCGCGGTCGAGGTCGGCCCGGGTGAAGTCGCCGGGGACGACCTCGACCTTGCGGGCGAGGCGCTGGGCGGTGAAGGCGTCGGTGAACCGGGCGAGCCGCGCCGCGATCCGCTGGCGGCCCTGCTCGACGCCGGCGCAGCGCACGAGGCAGACCCAGGTGGCGTCGTCGCCCGCCTCGAGCGCCCGGTGCAGCACCGCGCCGCCGATCAGCCCGGTCGCCCCCGTCAACAGAATCCGTGGCACAGTCCGCCTCCCACTCTTTGCGGCGAGACATAGACAGAAACGTTCCGATATAATCCCCGCATCGCGGCGCAGAGGGTGATTAAAGATCGGCCGTGCTCGGCCGGCAACATTCACGAATTCGTGAACGACATCTTGGCGTTGAAGTCCCGTTGCTTGCGCTGCAGCCTCACGGGTCGATCCGGACCGAGTAGATCGCCCCGAATCCGACCGTGACGTCGTTCGGCGTGCCGAGGCGCCGGACGATCGGGCTTCCCGCGGCGGCGGCGACGAGGCGGTCGTAGCGGACCGAGCCGATCGTCTGCCACGCCTCCGACCAGGCGTAGGCCAGGGCCACGATCGCGCCGACGGAGCGGGGCCCGCCCGCGGCGCGGTAGGGCGTCAGC
>NZ_VRUV01000500.1:0-3349 GCF_008039455.1 Methylobacterium sp. WL116 | reverse complement strand
GAGCCCGGCCGCCGCGTCGCGCGTTTCAGGGTCGCCGCCGCCGCACCCGCCGGAGCGGGCGCCTGCGCTCGGCCGGCAAACCTGTTGCCGAATTATGACTCGGCCGCCGCCTCTCGCCCAGGTGGCACGCGCTGGCATATCGGTTGCTGCCTGCTCACCGGATTTTCGGCACGGAGAGGGCAGACATGATCGCTCGGGGACTCGTTGCAGCGGCCATGTCGCTCGGTCTGGTGGGATACGGCGCGGCGGCCGATCTCGATGCGAAGAAGGACAAGGCGCCCGTCGAGGCTCCGGCCAAGGAGGCGCCGTTCTTCCTCTTCGCCGACACGCAGTTCAGCTATCGCTACCAGTTCCCGACCGTGTCGCCGGGCGTCCAGATCCAGAAGGCCGACGGCTCGTTCGTCAGCCGCGAGGCGCCCAAGCAGATCTACAACATCTCGCATGCCGACGCCTGGGCCTACGGCACGAACTTCTTCTCGCTCGACATCCTCAAGTCGGGCTCGCAATTCCCGGCCGGCACCACGAACCCGCCCGGCAGCGTCGGCGCGCCGTTCTTCGCCGATTACGGCAACACCGAAGCCTACGGCCTCTATCGCGGCACCCTGAGCCTCAACGCGCTGACCAACTCCAAGGCGTTCACGCTGCCGGGCATCGTCAAGGACATCTCCCTCGCCTTCGGCTTCGACGCGAACTCGCAGAACGACGCGTTCGGCTCGAAGAAGCGCGACGTGGTCGGCGGCCTCAACTTCTCCTTCGACGTGCCGGCCGGATTCCTGAACCTGTCGGTCCACGCCTACAAGGAATGGAACCGCAACGGCTTCAACCTGCAGCCCGATCGCGACCAGAGCTTCGACGTGGTGCCGGAATTCGAGGTGGTCTACAATTTCCCCCTCGCCTTCACCAACCTGCCGCTGAGCCTGACCGGCTTCAACAACATCGTGCTGCCCAAGGGCCGCGGCGTGCAGAACGTGGCCGACTTCGCCTTCAACCCGAAGCGCGGCCTCGAATTCCTGTCGCGCACGAACCTGGTGCTCGACGTGGGCAAGCTGATCTACGACCAGCCCAACAAGGTCGACGCCTTCATCGGCTTCCAGTACTGGCTGAACAAGTTCGGCAACGTCGAGACGGCGACGTTCAAGGGCACGGAAGAGAAGAGCTTCCTCGCCGGCGTCGCGTTCCACATCTTCTGATCGCCGGTTGGATCGCCGATCGCACGACCGTGACGGGATGGGAGACGGCATGACGGGATCCGACGCCAGGCCCCGAGGGGACGAAACGCTCCGGCGCCTGTGGATTCGCGATCCGCTGGCGATCCTCGCCGAGGACGCCGGCGGCGGCATCGTGGTCGAGGGCAGCCGCATCGTCGAGCGCGTGGCGGCCGGCGCGCAGCCCGCCGCGCCGGTGGACGAGACCTTCGACGCTTCGCGCCACGTCGTCATCCCCGGGCTGATCAACACCCACCACCACTTCTTCCAGACGCTGACGCGGGCCCACCCGCTGGCGATCAACAAGCCGCTGTTCCCGTGGCTGAAGGCGCTCTACACGGTCTGGGACAAGATCACCCCCGACGCGTTCCGGCTCGCGACGCGGCTCGCCTACACCGAGCTGCTGCTCTCCGGCTGCACCACGGCGGGGGACCACCACTACCTCTACCCGAAGGGGCTCGAGGATTCCGTCGACGTGCAGGTCGACGAGGCGCGCAGCCTCGGCATCCGCGCCTTCGTCACCCGCGGCTCGATGAGCCTGTCGGAGAAGGACGGCGGCCTGCCGCCCGACTGCCTGACGCAGGACGACGACACCATCCTCGCCGACAGCGAGCGGGTGCTGAACCTGTTCCACGACGCGAAGCCCGGCGCGATGGTGCGGATCGGGCTGGCGCCGTGCTCGCCCTTCAACGTCACCAAGCGGCTGATGCGCGAGAGCGCGGCGCTCGCCGACCGCCACGACTGCCAGCTCCACACCCATCTCGGCGAGACGCTGGACGAGGACGCCTACTGCCTGGAGATGTTCGGCCAGCGGCCGGTCGACTACCTCGAGGAGGTCGGCTGGATGAGCCCGCGGGCCTGGCTCGCGCACGGCATCCACTTCAACGACGACGAGGTGCGCCGGCTCGGCAAGGCCGGCGTCGGCGTCTGCCACTGCCCGACCTCGAACATGACGCTGGCCTCGGGGCAGTGCCGCACCTGCGAGCTGGAGGCGGCGGGCGCGCCGGTTGGCCTCGGCGTCGACGGCTCGGCCTCGAACGACAGCTCCAACCTGATGGAGGGCGTGCGCCACGCCCTGATGATCAACCGCCTGACCTACGGCGCCGAAGCGGTGACGCATCTCGACGCCCTGCGCTGGGCGACCGAGGGCTCGGCCCGCTGCCTCGGGCGCGACGACATCGGCCGGATCGAGCCGGGCCGCGAGGCCGACCTTGCGCTGTTCACCCTCGACGCGCTGCGCTTCTCCGGCGCGCACGATCCGCTGGCCGCGCTCGTGCTGTGCGGCGCGCACCGCGCCGACCGGGTGATGGTCGCGGGCCGGTGGCGGGTGGTCGACGGAAACCCCGTCGGCATGGACACGCGGAAGCTGCGCGAGGACCACGGCCGGCTCGCCCTCAGCCTCCTCGGCGGCGCCTGATGGCGGCCGTGCCGTCGCCCGCCGCCGGCACCGCGCCGCTCTACGGGGCCTACGGCATCGTCAAGCGCTTCGGCGACTTCAAGGCCAACGACGGCGTCGACCTCGAGATCCGCGCCGGCGAGATCCACGCGCTGCTCGGCGAGAACGGCGCCGGCAAGTCGACCCTGATGAAGATCCTCTACGGGCTGCTGGAGCCGACGGAGGGCGTCGTCACCCACAAGGGCGACATCGTGCAGCTGCCCGACCCCGAGGCGGCGCGCGCCATCGGCATCGGGATGGTGTTTCAGCACTTCTCGCTCTGCGAGAACCTGACGGTGGCCGAGAACATCGCCCTCGTCATGCCGAAGACC
Source organism: Methylobacterium sp. WL116 (assembly GCF_008039455.1). Lineage (NCBI taxonomy): Bacteria > Pseudomonadati > Pseudomonadota > Alphaproteobacteria > Hyphomicrobiales > Methylobacteriaceae > Methylobacterium > Methylobacterium sp. WL116. The sequence goes on along the minus strand of NZ_VRUV01000500.1, from coordinate 377 downwards.
CTCTCGGGCAGGGCGCTTGCCGAGCGGATCGCCGCGCTCGGGGCGGCCTACGGCCTGCACCTCGATCCCGCCCGGCCGGTCTGGTCGCTCTCGGCCGGGGAGCGCCAGCGCATCGAGATCGTGCGCTGCCTGCTGCAGGACCCGCGCCTCGTCATCCTCGACGAGCCGACCTCGGTGCTGACGCCGGGCGAGGCGGAGCAGCTGTTCTCCGTGCTGGAGCGGCTGCGCGACGAGGGCCGGGCGCTGCTCTACATCTCGCACCGGCTCGACGAGGTGCGGCGCCTGTGCACCCGCGCCACCATCCTGCGCCACGGGCGCGTCGTCGGCGCCTGCGATCCGCAGGGGGAGAGCGCCCGCTCGCTCGCGGCCCTGATGGT
>NZ_VRUV01000004.1:0-43708 GCF_008039455.1 Methylobacterium sp. WL116 | reverse complement strand
GGCGTGGTCCACGCCATGCGCGGCGCCACCGCGCTCAAGGCGGAGCCGGACTTCGCCGGCCACGCGGAGACGTCGATCGAGGCCCTGCCCTTCGCCAAGCCGGAGCGCAGCGTCGCCGACCGGCGCGCCGAGGCCAAGATGAAGGGCTACGTCGGCGAGGCCTGCCCGGAATGCGCGAACTTCACGCTGGTCCGCAACGGAACCTGCCTGAAGTGCGACACCTGCGGGAGCACAACAGGGTGCTCATAGTTATGCCGTGTTGAACGGCGACTGAGGACAAGGTGCGCACTCTTTGAGATAAGTACCTCCCACCCAAATTATGCCGCTGATTTTTGAGGGAGTAGCAGGGGGGCGGCGACGAAACTTCGCCGCCCGAAATCGGAGAATTGGCTTTCCAGTTCCATTGATAAGCTCGGAACCAAAACTGAATGTGGGTAAGTTAATTCCAGGTAATTAGCGTACGTCGAGATATTCGGTGGCGGGACATTTCTCGTCGACGAGTAAAATTTGGAATGGCGGGGGCTGTACTATGACTTCAAAGAAAATTGTGTTTGTTGCTTTCGCCATGGAGGACGAAAGGCAACGCGATTTTCTGAAGGGTCAGTCGCTGCATCCTCGCGCGCCTTATGAGTTCATCGACCTGTCCGTCAAAGAGGCCTACGAGACAGAATGGAAGGACAAAGTGCGCACGCGTATCCGGCGCTGTCACGGGGTGATCGCGCTGGTGAGCAAAAACTCTTCGCAGTCGACGGGCCAAAAGTGGGAGATCGCCTGCGCCAAAGATGAGGGTAAGAAGGTCATCGGGGTCTGGGCCTACGCGAGCGACCGGACCGAAATCGCCGGCGTAAGGACCGTGATCTGGAGCGATGTTAACATCGCCGCTTTCATCGACTCCCTGTGAGGTCGTGATGCGGAAGGCCTTGGTCATCGGCATCGACCACTACGACCGCCTCAAGCCGCTTCAGGGCTGCGTTGCCGATGCCACGGCCGTCGCCACCGTCCTCGAAACCAACTTCGACGAATCGGTGAACTTCACCACGCCGAGGCTCCTAACCGCCACGGATAAGGGCAACCCACTCGACCGTCGGCAACTTCGCACGGAGATCGAAGCCCTCTTCGCTGGCGATCCCACAGTGGCCCTCCTGTATTTCGCGGGCCACGGTTTCGTCGACGAGACGGGCGGCTTCCTGTGCGCCAGCGACAGCCAGGACGGCAATGACGGGCTTCCGCTGGTTGAGATCATGACGTTCGCCCGGCAATCGAAGGCGAAGAACAGGATCATCATCCTCGATAGCTGCTACGGCGGCATAGCTGGGAACCGAGCAGGGGGCGGCGGTGTGGCCGAGATCCCCGAAGGAATGACCCTCCTCACAGCGTCAACCGAGAAGGAGTACGCGTACGAGGGCGGGAACGGTGCCCCCGGTGTGTTTACCAACTTGCTGGTCGACGCACTCAACGGAGCGGCCGCGAATCTCGTCGGAGATGTGACGCCGGGCAGCGTCTATGCGCACATCGACCAGTCGCTCGGACCATGGGGCGGGCAGCGGCCTGTGTTCAAGACCAACGTGAAGTCCTTTGTCTCGCTGCGGAAGGCGAAGCCTCCCATATCCCTCGCCGACCTGAAAAAGCTCGCCACGCTCTTCCCGGCCCCGGGCCACAAGATCCAGCTCGATCCATCGTTTGAGCCGGAGAGGGAACGACCGGATACCGGGGTGGCGCCCGATCCTGCGAACACGGAGATCTTCGCGGTGCTCCAGAGCTATGTGAAGGTTAACTTGGTCCGGGCGGTCGGGGCACCCCACATGTGGCATGCCGCGATGGACAGTCAGAGTTGTGAACTCACCGTACTTGGCGAGCACTACAGGCGTCTGGTGGCTGAAAAGCTGATCTGACCAAGGGGCAGATGATGGCTCGTGACCATAGGGATGACGAAGCGCTCATCGAGGAATTGGCGGCCATCGAGCACGAGCGGTGGTCACATTGGCAGCGTTACGTCCACGACAAGGCCGTCCGCCAGCGGGACGGATCGCTGGTCATTCCAGCCGACCTGGTCCAGCGGTGGGAGCGCCAATTTGGGATGCAGTACAATGACCTGCCCGAGGTCGAGAAGGAAAGCGACCGGGAGCAGGTCCGGCGATATCTCCCAGTGCTGAAGCGCTGGTCCCAGGATGATGAAAAGAGGAGCGGGTGAAGTCGATGCCGGAATCTTTCGAGAGCGTGCGCGACCCGGTGCTGTCCCTTTTCCAGTCTGCGGTCGCGGAGGTCGCCGAACGCATCGACGCCAAGCCCTCCGGACCGGGTGCACGGCGGCTGGAACGGTCGGCCTCAGCGACGTTCAACGACGAGGCGACCGCAATCGCGCGACGGGAGTGCGGGCTCAACACGGGCACCGGGTCCGGGGCCCCGCCTTCCTCGCCGGCGGCACGGGATTTGTCCCCGGTCGATATGGGCAAGGTGTGCGTCGAGTTGGCCTTGCGCTACGTGAAGGCCCTAGCCAGTGGTAGCCAGGCTGCGCTCGCCGAGGTCGAGGACGAATACAGGACCGGGACCTGCGACGTGGAATGGGTGACTACCCTGCGTGCCTATGCGGGGTATTTCGGCCCGGACGGGAAGCGGAAGCCGATCCCCTACGTCCGGCCCGCGCAGGCCGGTCCGGGGACGCACGAGATCAAGGCCGGTTCGCGCCTCGCGCTCGTGAGCGATTGGGGCACCGGCGCACGGCCGGCCATCGAGGTCATGAGGTCCATTGCCGGGGAGAACCCGGACGTGCTGGTCCACCTTGGGGACATCTATTACTCGGGGACCGGTAAGGAGTGCGGGGACAACTTCCTCCGCCCGGTGACGCGGGAGTTGCGGGCCAAGCGACCGACCCTGGTGTACACGCTGTCTGGAAACCACGACATGTACTGCGGCGGGGTCGGATATTACGACCTGCTTCCAAAGCTGAACGAGGATACCCACCAACAGCGCGCGAGTTTCTTCTGCCTGCGCTCGACGGATGAGAGGTGGCAGTTCCTGGCCATGGATACCGGCCTGCACGACGACAATCCCCGTTCGATTGCCGATGCCCTGACCCACCTTGAAGACGACGAGTTGGATTGGCATTGCCAGCGGATCGAGGAGTTCGGAGGTCGGACCATACTCCTGTCGCATCACCAGCCGTTCTCCGCGTTCTCGGCCATCGGCGCCGAGCCGGCGCAGGGCAAGCGGAAGGCGGTCAACCCCAACCTGATGCGTGCCTTCGAGCGCATGAACCGAGACGGCCGCGTGGCGGCCTGGTTCTGGGGCCACGAGCACTCGCTGGGAATCTACGAGCCGTTTTTGGGGATTAAGGTCGGTCGGTGCATCGGCCATGGCGCCGTCCCGGTGTCCGTCCTCGACGATATCTACAAGCCTCTCGACGACCTGGAACAGACTCCCGCCATCGTCGAAGGCACGAATCTTAAGACGCGCGGCGGGGTCTTCGCCCATGGCTACGCAGTCATCAATGTTGGGGTCGACTCATGTCGAGCTCGGTACCTTCAGGTTACCGATACCGGCACGGAGGAAACGTTCTCCGAAGAGATCTCGTGACGTTTGGCCGAGGGACCATCGAAGGGCGGCGTCGTAACATCGGCCCAGTGCGGCGCTGAAGTCCGCGTCCCTCGATCCATCGCGAAAAACAAGATCGGGCCGGTCCTTGCCCGTTCCGGCGAGAGGCGGAGGTTGACATGGCACATAGCTGGAAGCGTGACCGAGCGGCCGAACACATCGCCGCCAAGATCAAGGACGTGAAGAAGGTCGAGATCGTCGACTTCAAGCGTGAGATGTCGCTTGGCAACATCCCCACGGCGAAGGCCTATCGGATAGAGGCCGTACATCTCTACGCGGACATCCTCAACCTCGACGATATGCTGAACTGCACGTCGAGCGAGGGGGAGACCTGCCACAAGCGAACGCTCCGGTTCCTCGACCTGCATGGTCGAAGCGTGCGCCGTATCCTGAACAGGGCGGATGCGCTGCGTGTCGATTTCCATAATCAGCGGCTGCACGCCGTCGTGCACAAGCCCTACGACAGCGACGACGACGAGGACGGCAGCACCGAGGCCCGGAGATTGCATCGCGCGGTGGCTATCGCCCAGCTCGTGATCGACGTCTGCGCGGCCACAGGCGACGACGACGAGTATGTTCCTGCGGCCAGGGTTAGGGTCGGGATAGACAGCGGTCTGGCCCTCGTTGTGAACAACGGCCGCAATGGCGGTCGCGAGCCCTTGTTCCTGGGGAATCCGGCAAACCATGCCGCGAAGTTCTCGGCGGCGGGGTCTGCGGTCGGCATATTCCTGACGAACAACGCCCGGCGCGCGATAGGCCTACCGGAGGTCAAGGAGCCGTCCAAGACCAAGTTGACCACCAGCGAGGTCGCCCTGTCGCAGGCCGACGCCGAACTCGGTCTCGACGTCGAGGACCTGGCGGAGGAATGGCGTACCGACCTCGCCAAGAACCCGCTCTCCAACTACGGCTTCTCGCGCCATACGCCACCGTTGCGCACCATCGACATCAGTGCCCTGACGCCCTCCAACTCGCGGCGCCAAGAGGCAGTCTCCGTCTATGCCGACATCGATGGTTTCACAGCCTACGTGGCCCGCCACCTAGAAGCTGGGACGTCGGAGGATGTCGTGCGCGCCCTGCACGTCATCCGCGCCGAACTCGACCGGGTGCTGGGCGTGGACTTCAAGGGCCGTCGGGTCCGTTTCATTGGCGACTGTGTCCACGGCCTGCTTTGCGAGGGAACGGCGCAGACGACCGACGACGAGGGGACAGTGAGTACGGCCGTACTGTGCGCCGGGGCCCTTCGGAGCAGCTTCGAGCTGGCCTTGGAGAAGCTCAACGAGGAGGAGGTAGACGTGGAAAAGCTCGGGCTTGCGATAGGCATCGAGTTCGGCCCGATGACCTTGACGCGGCTCGGCGCGCACGGGGACCGCTTGCGATGCTCGGTGAGCCGCGGCGTACTGGCGTCGGAGTTTGAACAGAAGCGTTGCACGGGCATGCAGACGGCAATCGGGCAGGTAGCATACGACTCTGGGACGCAAGCCGTAAGGGACCTTTTCGGCCCGTCCCGGCGCTCCGAAGGCCTCGACTACAACGAGGCGGTGGAGGGACTTGCAGCCGACGGCGACCGGACCGCCAAGGCGATCAAGGCGGAGGCGTTCGCCGCCGCGGCGCCGGCGGTTAAAAGAGCTTCCGACCAAGTGGTCACACCCTACGTCGAGGTCGGCGGGGAATGACGCAGCCGGCGGCGGTCGAAATCCTGGCATCGGCAGCCTCGGCATATGGGATCACGCCGCTTCCCTCGACCAATGGTCGCCTACGCGCGGCCGTGCCCGTCCTGATGACGGACGGGAGCCTCCACGGCTACGAACTTGAGGTCCAGGAGAGCGGCGGGCGGCCTTATGCTCGGGAGGCGACCCTAGGGGCTCGTCTCCCGGCGTTCTGCCCAATGCGGCATATCAATTCCGATGGGTCGTTCTGCCTGAACTGGGAGCCCTACGAGAGCCTGGCGCTCGAAGCCACCGCGGACGGCGCGACATGGTGGGGGGCCGTGTTGCAGTTCCTGCGCCTGCAGGAGCGGGCGCGGCGCCTGCGCCGATGGCCGGACCGTCGCGAATGGGCTCATGGCGGCGCTGCCGTACACCAGCGCAAGGCGCTCGAAGCGGCCGCGGCGGTCTCGCCCCGGCTGCGCGATCGGCTATTCCAGGGACGCGTGGCCACGGTTCGGTCGAAAGGGTGTTCATCGCGGGGGAGCGCGGTTCGATTGCAGGTCGACGGCCGGACGATGGCGCGCATCTTCGTCAAGCAACGTAGCCCGGCGACGCTTCGGCAAGCCTGCCCGTGCGGGCAGGACGAACGTCCCCTTACGCTCCGGCGATGCCGCGACCATGCCGGTCGCCTAGTCGAGATCGTCGGCGCGATGCAGGACATGGCCACCGCGGAGCGGTCGTTCTGGAAGTCATTCGAAGGCAAGGCTTGTTGCGGGACCATGGACGGTTGCCCGCTGGGCGTCGCCAGGCCGTGAGGCCCTGGCGCGGCGGAGGCGCATCTGATGGGTGCACGTAACGGTCGGGAGGATGTGCCATGCTTGAACGGTTTCAGGGCGAACGGGGCCGGAAGAACCTCGTAGAGGAAATAACTCGGCAAAGGCTTGTCAACGGGACGCTCGGCCTCGCCGAGGCCCTGGTCGACGTGGGGCAGCTCACGCGCGTCGCACCCGGCACCTCGATCATCGAGCAGGGCGGTACGGACAACGACCTGTTCTTCATCGTGGTTGGCGATTTCGAGGTCGTGGTGAACGACCATCGCGTCAACATGCGCGGCCGGGGCGACCAGGTCGGCGAGATGGCCGCCGTGGTGCCATCGCAGGCCCGTGCGGCGACCGTGACGGCGACGACGGAGGCCGTAGTCTTGAAGGTCGACGAGGCCGGCTTCTCTTCCGTCGCCGACCGGTACCCCGAGGTTTGGCGACGCATGGCGCAGGAGCTGGCGCGACGCCTGGAGCAACGGAACGCGCTGATCAGACCTGCCAACGAGAAGCCGCGCGTCTTCCTGTTCTCGTCCTCGGAAGCCCTTCCGGTGGCGCGGGCCATCGAGAATGCGCTCGCAGACGACCCGTTCCTAACTGTCGTCTGGGCGAACGGCGTCTTCAAGGTAACGAACTACACGCTTGAGACGCTCGAAGAAGAGTTGATGCAATCTGACTTCGCGGTGGCAGTCGCCCATCCAGACGACAAGACCGAGGTCCGGGACGAGGAGTGGCCCACGCCGAGGGACAATGTCGTTTTCGAGCTCGGTTTTTTTATGGGCAGCCTGGGAAGGCAGCGTGCCATCCTGATGGAGCCGAAGGGGACAAAGCTTAAGCTCCCCAGCGACTTGGCGGGCATCACAACGATCAAGTACAACTTTAAACCAGGCGCCGATGTTGGACCTTTAATGGGACCTGCCTGCAACACACTGCGCGAGCACATCATGCGCCTCGGTCGAAATATCTAACCAACCGGGAGTGGCCAATCCTAATTGGTAGGTTGCTCTGATGCCATGAGCGTGGACATCCGCGATGGCACGCTAGTCGGCCGGGTCGGACAGCCGCGCATTCGTCGTTGGCCGCGGCCTCGCCAGGGAAGCATCAGTCTCACCATGAAGTGACGACGAGCCCACCGACCTAGATAGCGTTCGGTATATTGTCGGGCGAGACACAGTGAACAGTTCGGCCAAGTCGCCTATCGAATGCTCGCCCGCATCGTGCATGCGCCGGACCTCGCGCTGCTGCTTGGCGGACAGCTTCGGCTGCTTGCCCCGTAGCTTGCCGCGGGACCTAGCAATCGCCATCCCCTCGCGGGTGCGCAGACGAATCAGGTCGCTCTCGAACTCGGCGAAGGTAGCGAGGATGTTGAAGAACATCTTCCCCATCGGATCCGCCGGATCGTAGACGCTCGTTCCAAGGGCTAGCTTGATCCCACGCTCGATCAGCGCGTCTGCGATGCCGCGGGCGTCCGGGACAGAGCGTGCCAAGCGGTCGAGCTTCGGGACCACAAGCGTGTCGCCGGTCCGGACGGCGGCCAGTGCCTGATCCAGGCCTAGGCGGGCCCGGTTCGTGCCGGTCAGCCCATGATCTGTGTAGATCCGGTCAGGGGCGACCCCAAGCCCTTCTAGCGCAGCCCGTTGGGCCGCGAGGTCTTGCCGGTCGGTCGAACAGCGGGCGTAACCGATGAGAATCGAGGTCATGAGAGGATTGTAGGCCCGCGGGCCGAAACGCCGCTATCGTTCGTCCGGGAATGAACGCGAAGGCGCCGTCAGTTCGGCCTTCCGGCAGCGAGGCCGGCGCGGTCGATGACCTGCACCTGCCCACGTCGCACCTCGACCAAGCCGCCATCGGCCCACTCACCCAGGAGGCGGCTGATGACCTCGCGCACGCTGCCGACGTCCGACGCAAGTTGCTGGTGCGTCTTCCAGACAATGCCTTCTGCATCGGCCTCCACCAGCAGCCTACGCGCCAGGCGCTGCTCCAACGGTGCGAAGGCGACCTCCTCGACCAGGTCGAACATGCCCGACAAGAGCTTGGTGTAGTCGTCCAGGACGAAGTCCCGAAACTCGTCGCTCTCGCGCATCAACTGACGGAATGTGTCCGCCGGCAAGGCCGCCAGCTCAGTCCGGGCCTCCGCAACGCTTTGGGCCGGGAAGCCGTCGCCCGACAGCAGGCATTGGGTGGTGAGGACACAGGTGCCCCCGGCGCCGACCTTGTAGATCAGCATTTCCCGGCCGCCCTCTGACATGCGGAACACCCGGGTCCTGCCGTCGATGCACATCAGGTAGTTCGCGCACGCGCCCTGGAGCTCGTAAGCGACCGCGCCGGCCTCAAGCACGGGAAAGTGCACTGTGCCGCGTGCGATCTGGAGGTGGCTGGCACTGAAGCCCTGGATGAGCGGGAAACGCTCAATCCAACGCTCGACCTGATGGGCGCTCCGCATGGTGTCCTCCCCGGGGCCGGCGGTCGTTCGATGCCGCCATGCCCTTCTTTCGAGCGTTGCCGCTTCGGAATCCGCAGCCTTCGGTGACCTGGGTCACATACGGTCGGACCGATCCTCCATATCACTGTCGCCACTGAACAAAGAACCGTTCCGGCCATATCGTGGGGAAGCGCAAGCTCTCGACGTTGCGGGACAGACAACCGGGAGAAACCATGCGCCGCCTTGCCCCCCTTCTGCTCGCCTCCGTGCTCCTGGCTGCCCCGGCTCACGCAGAGCAGGACCTCCTACTCGGTGCCGACATGGGCTCGGCCGCGATGACGAAAGCCGAGATGACCCGAGCCGACGTCGAGGCCCTCATCGCCAAGGCCGACGGCAAGCCCATCGACCTGTCCGACAAGGCGCTCGCCGGCCTTGACCTGTCGGGGCTGAACCTCAAGGGCGCGAACCTGCGCACCGCGCGGCTGAACAAGGCTAATCTGCGCGGCGCCGACCTGACCGGAGCGAACCTGGAGCAGGCCTGGTTCATCAAGGCCGACCTCAGCGGCGCAAAGCTCATCGGCGCCAAGATGTTCGGCATCACCGCGCGCGATGCGAACCTCAGCGGAGCCGACCTCAGCCGCTCCATGCCCATCGGCGACTTCAAGGGCGCCAACATGAGTGGTGCGACGCTCGTCGACCTCAAGGGCGGCGCCGACATCAAGAACCAGTCCATGGGCCTGATGCGTGCCGTGTTCGTCTCGGTGAACCTCAAGGGTGCCAACCTCAAGGGGGCGAACCTCGGGCGATCACGCCTGGAATACGCCGACCTCACGGATGCGGACCTCACCGACGTGGTCCTGATGGGCTCCGACCTGTCGGGCGCGAACCTCACCGGCGCCACCGTCTCGGGCGCCGATTTCAAGAACGTCGACGTTAGCGGCGCTCGCCTCGTGTCCCTCATGGGCCAGGACAGCGCCAAGGACTGGTCGGCCCGCGTGAACGTCGACCGCGCGATTACCCAGGTCTCGAACTGAGACCTGCCTTCCACCCGACCCATCCATCACGGGGACAGCATTCATGACCAACCGCCGCAATGCCTCGCCAGCCTGGCTCGCCAACCTTACGACCAGGCTCTGAACGGCTCAGGCCGTTGACACCCTTAACTAGGGAGCCCCGGGGACCTGCCGACGGGCGCAGGCCTCGCGGCCGTGGGTTTCAAGAAGGTCCTTGGACGTCGTGTCGTGTCCGGTAGTCCCCCCGTCACCGATAAAATCATCGTACGGGTCTTATGAGACGTGGCCCGGGAAGGACGACCGGCGGCCTCAGATGATGGCAGCGGTTGTCCGTTTGACGACCGTCTACCGGACACCCGGTAGCGACCGAGTTGGGTGTCGGGTTGAAGCAGGTTGACCGCCCGGACCCGGACGTAAGCTTGTCGCCGACAATCCGCCCTGTCATCGTTTCCCAGACTGGTTTTGGGTGAATCGACAGGACGTAAGGCGGGGATATGACACACCTTCATGTCGGCTATGGGCTCGTGAATATGCTCGTGCCCGGCGATCCAGATAAATTCACGATCTCGACCGCTCTAGGAACGTGGGAGTTCGAACGATTTGCCGATCCAAATGCGGATTTGCGGCAGGGAATTGAAGAAGGACATGCAAAAGATAGCTATATGATATTCTTAGACATACCAGTTCACGGCAGTCGTGCAGCAGTACAGGATCAGGCTGTCGACGAACTTTTATACATATGCTTGTCTGCGAGCTATCTCTGCGGGCAAGCTGTTACGCTGGGGCGAGCTCTTCCAATGTCGGATCTAAGCTTCCTAAGCGCCGGTGGGTTTTTCCCCCGGATGAGGGGCTTCGCTTCCACGTTGGAAGTAACGAGCAATCTTGTTGAGTACGTCAATATCATGGAAGCATTTGTACAATCGTTTCCACAACTTGATACAACAGAAAAGGCTCGGCTTCTGGTTCACCACTGGCTAGACGGCTTATCATGCTGGTCTCTTGAAGATTTAACTTTGAGTACGTCCACAATGCTTGAGGTAATTGCCGCAACCGCGAAGGACCATGCCCGCGCGAATGGTGTTACACTCACAAAAAACGATTTTCCGCATCGTATCGAATACGCGGCGGACAGATTTGGTATAATTCGGTTAGGGAGTGATTTTCGTAATATGCGCAATGATCTCGTTCATGAAGGCACTTTGTCTTCGAGTAAGTTTCCGGGCAAAGACAGCTTAGAATGCGCGAAAGCAGTTTCGGAGTGCCTCGACTGGATCGATACCTATATGCACACCGCCTTTTCACTTGGGCCTGTCGTCCGTCGCCGTTTTAAGCCGAACTACTGGGCCGGCCTGAACTCATTTTCGCTCGGGTAGCAGTTTGCTCGGCTGTAGGCGCAATCGTGTAGCGATCAAGTTGCCGGGTGACGTAGGCCGGTCGGCCGGCTTGGTTTGTAAAAGTTTCTGACCGCTCGGATCTTGGACGAGCCGGCACGGTGAACAGGATGCCCGCGAAGCGGACGCAATGAGGTTCCGGGAAGGTTCGGGAGCGGAGACGTCCGTTTGCCGATCGTCTTACGGACGGTATCCGCATGACCGTATCGGGTAGACCGTGGCGGTGTTCATCGTCCTTCGAGCGGACTTTCTCGGTCGTCACCGTGGTCAAGGTGTCCGGATCAGATCCTTGATCCTCAAAGCCAGGGCGTCCATCGCAAAAGGCTTTGTCAGCACCTGCATGCTGGGGTCGAGGTGCCCGTTGGTGATGACGCTGTTCTCCGCGTAACCCGTGATGAACAGCACCTTCAGGCCGGGACGCCGTTCACGGCCCGCGTCGGCCATCTGACGGCCGTTCATCCCGCCGGGCAGGCCCACATCCGTGACGAGCAGATCGATCCGCACGTCGGACTGGAGCACCTTCAGCCCCGCGGCGCTGTCTCCCGCCTCGATCGCGGTGTAGCCGAGATCCTCAAGCACCTCGGTGACCAGCATGCGCACCGACGGCTCGTCGTCGACGATCAGCACCGTCTCGCCCTGCTCGGCGCGCGAGGCCTCGTCGATCTTGTGCGCGAGATCGTCCTCGTCGGTCTCCCCGTAGTGACGCGGCAGGTACAGGCATATGGTCGAGCCCTCCCCGACCTCGGAGTAGATCCGAACCTGCCCGCCCGACTGCTTGGCGAAGCCGTAGACCATCGAGAGGCCAAGCCCCGTGCCCTGCCCGAGCGGCTTCGTCGTGAAGAACGGCTCGAACACCTTCGCGATGAGGCTCGGCGACATGCCGGTCCCGGTGTCGGTCACGCAGACGCTAAGGTACTGGCCCGGTGCCATGTCGTGCTGGCGCGCGCCGCTCTCGTCGAGCCACTTGTTCGCCGTCTCGATGGTGATGCGCCCGCCGTCCGGCATCGCGTCGCGGGCGTTGATGCAGAGGTTCAGGAGCGCGTTCTCAAGCTGGCCCGGGTCGATCAGTGCGGGCCATATCCCTGCCGCTCCGACCACCTCCATGTGGATCTGGGGTCCCACAGTACGTCGGACGAGCTCCTCCATGCCGGTGATGAGCCGGTTGACGTTCGTGGGCTTCGGATCGAGCGTCTGCCGGCGCGAGAACGCAAGCAGGCGGTGGGTGAGCGCCGCGGCCCGCTTGGCCGCCCCCTGCGCCACCGTCATGTACCGATCGACATCCGTGAACCGTCCCTGGTCGATGCGCTTCTGCATCAGCTCCAGCGAGCCGGAAATCCCTGCGAGCAGGTTGTTGAAGTCGTGGGCCAAGCCACCGGTCAGCTGGCCCACCGCCTCCATCTTTTGGGACTGACGCAGCGCCTCCTCGGTCGTGAGCAGGGCCTCTGCCTGCTCCTTCTCCGCCGTGATGTGTCGGCCGCTCGCGTAGATCAGGTCGCCATCTGGCGCCGCCACCCAGGAGATCCAGCGGAAGCCCCCGTCCTTGTGGCGGTAACGGTTCTCGATGACCGGCAGGCTCTGGACGCGGGCATGCTGGAGCGCACGGTCGGTCAAGCCTTCGTCGTCCGGGATGAGGAACTCGAACAGGGGTTTGCCGACCGCATCTTCGGATGTCCAACCGAGGATCGCGGTGAAGGCCGGATTGACGGCCTGGAAGACACCCTTGCCGTCGACGATGACCTGGATGTCCTGCGTGTTGCTCCAGAGCCGATCGCGTTCCTGGGTGCGCTTCTGGACCTGCTGTTCGAGCGTGTCGTTCAACCGCCGGAGCGCTTCCTCCATGCCCTTGCGGTCGTTGATGTCGCTGAAGAAGATCGCGACGCGGTGGTCGGCCGGATCACCGATGCGCAACGCCCGCACGTCGAACCAGCGCCCGAATACGTCCGCCTTGTTCTCGAAGTGCGCCGGTTCGCCCGTGAGCGCGACGCGCCCGTAGGTGTCGAACCAGTGCCGCTCCAGGTTCGGTGCGAACTCGCTGACCCAGAGACCGGCGACCTTGGTGCCGGTCTGCCGCTCGAAGGCCGGATTGGCTTCCACGATGCGATAGTCGACCGCTCGGTCCGCATCGTCGAACTTCATCTCGACGATGCAGAATCCGACGTCGATGCTCTCGAACAGGGTGCGGTAGCGCGTCTCGCTCTCCCGGAGCTGCTTCGAGACCGAGCGCCGCGCGATCTCGACCTCGGTGCGGTCCATCACCCGACGGGCGAAGGCCAACTCCTCGGCGGACCACTCCTGGGCACGGTCGCGGTGGAGGCAGAACACGACCTTGAGATGCCCGCCTTCCATCAGCGGCAGGTTGGCCAGGGATCCGATGTCGAGTCCTCGGAAGCTATCGACTTGCCCGGCGGTGCGGGGGTCCTCGGCGACGTCCGCGACCACGACATCCTCGCCGCGCCGCAGCGCTTCGCTGAAGGTGCCGTAGTCGGCGAAGCTGTGGCTTCCGGTCGCGCTGAGCTGACCGGACGCCAGCCAGTCCCGTGCGATGACGATGTGCTCGCCCAACTCATCAACGTCGCCGTAGGCCGACCGCGAGAGGCTGAGTGCGAGGCCGACCGTTTCGGCCGCCGCGAGGGCCATCGCCTGCGGCGAGTCCAGCGTGCGCAGCCGCTCGGCCAGCTCGATCAGCATGGCCTCCATGCGGCGCCGCTCGATGTCGATCAGCACGCCCGGGAAGGTCATCCCCGTACCGTCCGGGGCCAGATCGACGCGCCCGTTCGCCTCGATCCAGTAGTAGCGTCCGTCGGCGCGGCGCACGCGGTACTGGTGGGCGTAGGCGCCGCCACGCGCGATCACCTCCTCGATGGCGGCGGCCAAACCCGCCTGGTCATCGGGATGCACCGTCGCCACGATCTGGGCGAGGGGAATGCCCGTCCGTCCCACGGCGGGATCGAGACCGAAGGACCGGGCGAAGCCCTCGTCGACCGTGAAGCGGTCGGAAGGCAGGTCCCAATGCCAGGTGCCGATGATGGCGCCGGCCGCAAGCGCGAGTTGCACGCGCTCGACGTTCTCCCGCGCCAGCGCCTCGCTCTCGCGCAGCGCGTCCTGGACCTGTCGACGGTCGGTGATGTCGGCGATGAGCATCGCCACGCGGTCATCGCCGGCCGGGAAGAGATGGGCGTCGTACCAGCGTCCGAGCGGCACCGCCTCGCCCTCGAACCGCATTGGCAGCTTCGTCTTGGCGACTTGCCCGTAGGCGTCGTGCCAGTGCTGCTCGATGCCTGGTGCGATCTCGGTGGCCCAGCGCCCTACGGCGTCCGTCAGGCCGGTGTGCGTCTCGAAGGCCGGGTTCGCCACCAGGACGCGGTGATCGACCGCGCGCCCGTCCCCATCGAACCTCACCTCGCAGATGCAGAAGCCGGCGTCGATGTTCTCGAACAGGGTCCGATAACGCACCTCGCTCTCGCGCAGGGCCTTCTCGCCGTCGAGCCGCTCGTAGACCGCCGACATGAGGCGGGCGAGCGTCTCGAAGAAGGTGAGCGCGTCGGCGTCGAACGAGGGCACCTGGGTCGAGGCGAAGGAGATCACGCCGCGCAGGCCGCCGCGGCTCGTGATCGGGAAGCCGGCGTAGGCGTTCAACCCGATGCCGCGGGCGGTCTGGTAGGCGGGCTCCTCGCTGTTCTGGACATCGGTTAGCAACAGCGGCCGACCCCGCTCGGCGACGATGCCGCAGAGCGGTGCGCCGTAGGGCATCCGATGGAGGAAAGCCTGCACCTCATCGGTCGCGTTGAGCGAGTGGGTGAGGCGCAGGTGCCGGCCGTCCTGCCAGATGTCGTAGATGTAGCTGCGGTCGAACCCGAGGGTGCCCGCACTCGCGGACAGGATGGGATCGAGGACGGCGGCGGGATCGGCGGCGGTCAGCAGGGCCTGCGAGGCCTTGGCCAGGACCTCAATGCGCCGGGCCTGCCGCAGCTCGGCCCGCTGCCGTTCCAGGACCTGGTCACGGCCTTCGACGGCGCGGCGCATCTCCAGCAGGTTCGCCACCTGGCGTCCGAGCGCCCTGAGGTCGTCGGCCTGCTCCAGGGTCAGTCCATCCGGCCGGGGCACGGTGTCGATGACGCACAACGAGCCCAGCACGTGTCCTTCCAGGGCGCGGAGGGGCGCACCCGCATAGAAGCGGATGTGCGGCTCGCCCGTGACCAGTGGGTTGACCATGGTCCGCGGATCGGCGGTCAGGTCCGGGATGACGAGAAGGTCGGGCTCGACGAGGGCGAACTTGCAGACCGAACTGTCGAGGTCGGTCTCGCAATGGGGGAAGCCGACGTTGGCCTTGAACCACTGCCGGTCGATCGCCACCAGGCTGACGAGGGCGACTGGGGTAGCGCAGAGGCGGGTCGCGAGACGCACGACATCGTCGAAACCTTGCTCGGGCAGGGTGTCGAGGATGTCGAGAGCGGCGAGCGCGGCGAGGCGGGCGGTGTCGGTCACCGCGTTCGGATTGGTGGCCATCTCGCGTCAGGCCGACTTCTGCCCGGGCCGCGGTCCCACTACCTCGGGGCGGGGCACGAGTATGGTACCCTCGCGGTCGATCATTTGTCGAAGGGCCGAGCGCACGACCTCGCTGGCGCTGGCGTAGCGACCCGATGCGACCTGTGCCCGAAGGTAGGTCTCCAACTCCGAAGTCAGGGAGACGCAACGCGTGGGTGTACTTGACATGCCGCGGTGTGGCATGGCCGCCAAGGGCTATCAACCCTTGTTAAATGCGGCAGGCGACACGTTTCCGTTACGGCGTCCCCCTTGCTGCGGACGGGCTGGTGGACCGAGCAGGGTCGATCCCGGACGGTCAAGAGTACCGGCCAAACACGATGTCAGGTCAGCGGTAACCCCCAGATATCCGTCTTGCCCCACAGCAGGGCGGCACGGCGCTGTTCGTAGTTGGCTTGCGCACTCGTTCGAAGCAGTGCGGATCGGGCGTGTTCGACGTCCGCGGCGCACCGCGCGATCGTGATGTCCAGCGCCGTAAGACGCCGGTGCAGGATCAGCGCTCGACCGGCAGGGAGTGCGCGAAGCCTTCCGAGCGCAGCGCCTGGATCGCGGCCGTCACGTCCGCGACCGCCACCGTGAGGTCGCTCAAGATCTCGACCAGGTCGTCGAAGCCCGACGTCTCCGTCTCGACCTCCGACGGCACCAATGACGCCAGGATGGCCGCCAACACCCGGTCCTGCCTGTCGAGGCGCTGCGCGATCTCGTGATCCATGTCTCGTTTCCTTGGGTTCGAAATCGGCCAGGCGTGCGCGAACGTCCGCCGCCGGGATGCGCATGCCTTCGAAACGCCGTGCCGCTGCGCCGAGGACACGGGTGGCGAGATGGGCCGTTCCGCTCGCATCGACGATGACAGCGCCGACGCGGCCCTCTCGCAGACCGAGACCGTGGGCCTTCAGCGCGGCGATGAACGCTGCGGCGTCGTCGCTGGCGCGCCACGCCTCCAGGGCCGCCCGACGCACATCGTCCAGCGCGACGTCCGTACGGTCCTGGATCAAGCGTTCCGTCGGGGTCAGCGGTGCGATGGGTCTCGCCGTCCCAGCGGTGCCTGAGGCTTCGAGCCAAGCCGCCACGTCGTCACGTCCCTCCGCCCTCAACCGACGCAGGATGGACCTGGCATGCTTCGACGCGACCGGAGACAGCCCGAACTCGAACTCGACGATTCGGCCGCACTTCTCCCGGCGAGGATAATCCCAGGCCAGGTCCACCACCGCGCCGGACGGCCGAACAAGGCTGTAGACGCGGTGCTCGTGGAGCCTGTCCGACTTGAGGTGCTCGACGCCGCAGTATGCTTGTCCGGTCAACCCGAACTCGCCCTCGAACAACGCCCACCACCTTTTGCGGGCAGCCACGTTGTCGGAGATCCCCGGATCGGGATCGCAGTGGACGTGATAGACCGGCCTGTCGGTACGGCCGCCGAGCGATCCCGCCACCAATTCTTGGATCTGCCTGGCTAATGTCGCGCTTCCGAGCCCACGGGCCGGGATGACGGTGACCTGGTCGTTCTCCGCCTTCATCAGATGCCGGGCAAGCGCACTGCCAAGGCCTTGCCCACGCGTCGCACCGGAGATCACCGCGAGGCCCGCCTGATAACCAACGGAATCAAAATCTCGCGGACGGTCGCGAGGCTCGCCCGTGCCGCCGCGACATCCTTCATGGAAAGGCTGGCATTCACGGCCGCCAATTCCCGAATGGCCGCCGAGATCGCAGCGACGTCATCCTCCGGCCGTCGCACGGGCCGGCCACTCCGGGCATCCGTCGCGGATTGCATCTCCATCCGTTCCAGGAGCATTCGCCGAACCCACGCCCCGGCGGTGACACCCTCGCTACGAGCGCAATCGGCGACTGCATAGCTAAGCTGACGGCTCATCCGTGTCACGAAACGAACCGGAAGCCCGGGAGGCCTACGCATCGGTCGCTGCGTGCCTTGAGTCGATCCTGGTGCGAGGGGCTTCTGAGACGGCAATTGTCTAGGCACAGTCATCGTATCGTCCGTCGTTGGCGATCGTCCCGGATCGAGGACATCAGGCGGAGCGGCCGCCGAAGGGAGGGTGGTGCACGGCCTCGTCAGGAACCGCGGCGGGATCCGTCCCGCCATTGTCGGTACGCCCCCGCTTCCGGCTGATCCGTTCCAGGGCGGCCAGGTTACGGGCTTCGAGGATGGCCTGGATCTCGGCCGGGACAGCGAGGGGCTCTGGGACCGGCCCGCCTTGGACGCGGGCACGCGCGATGCGCTCGCCGAGCGTCTTCATGGCGCGGATCCAGGTCTCGATGTCGTCGACCATGGCCCGGGCGGCCAAGACGCGCTCGATGCCCTCATCGCCATCGGGCCGGGCGCGCCAAGCAGATTGCCACGTCAGGCGCTTGGCATACTGCCACGCCCATAGATCGGGCCCCATGGCCTCGCGGAGGCGAATAAGATCGGGCGCGCTTAGGCGGTCAAAGGTCATTGCCTCGACGCTGCGCGCGTAATCCCGCGTGGCGGTCGCGAGCGATATCATCCGGATCGATCGCGTGGACGTAGTCTTATCTGCGGACGGAGCCTGCGGGCAGGCACCCGCGACCGCGATCGGATCCGTTGACCGTCTCCCGGACGGAAACAGGTTTTGGAATCGGCGGGACATAGACGTGCTCCACGATTGGTCAGAAAGAATCCGGCCGGTACCAATCAGAGCACGTTCTCGATTTGCTCCAAGTGGGATGACAACTTTAATTTTGAGATCGCCATCAGATCCGACCGAACGCCCCTCCGATCGCTAGATGGCGAGGTCAATGGATCCTCCGCGAAATCTACCCGATTCGCGCCCGAACGACGCCGAATGACGCGATCGCGGACGGAAGTGGGATTACCTCCATGGCCTGTCTGCCTGGGATGGCAGGGCCGGATTTTGCGGGGGCAAACTGCACCGTGACACTCGAACCTCCACGCAAGGAGGTTCACACATGCTCATCGCGATCGCCCGCTTTTTCGGTTGGGATAAGGCCCCGCCCGCTCGATCACCCGTGAAGGTCAAGCCGACCCGACACGAGACGGCTGGAACCGCGGTCGTACCGGATGCGGATGCTGTCCCCAGGGCCCCGGTGGTCGCCGAGACCGCGCATGACAAGTCGAAGGCCGAAGGAAGCGGACAGGACGTTAAGCCAGCCATGGCGGGCATGCCCGCCAGTTCGTTCTCCCTTCGAGAGAGCCGCCCAGGGGCTCCGCCCCGTGGACCCCGTGAAGTAGCCACCTCGGCGTCGACCACCAGTATGGCTAACCCTCCCTCGTCGATCGCGATCCCGGACCCCGCAGGGTCCGCGCCCACGGTCGCCGTAGGACCAGAAAACCCGTCCAAGCTCAGGCAGCGGCGCCAGCCTTCCGCGCCACGGGCCCGCAAGATTCCGAAGGTGGTCCGCAAGGATAGATTGAACGATCCTTCGTCTTAAGTATCTGACGTGAAATGCGTTTTTGCCTTGCAGACGCGCGATACCCGTGGCAATGGAGGATGGTGATGAGAGAGCACTCCTCACGACGTGAACAGCCCTCGCCGATGGTGTCCTCGAACTTGGACGGGGCGATGCCGTGATAAATCGGTGAGGATCTAGCGGCCTAAGGTGGCATCGCGGAGCCAGGGGGGGAGGATGGCGACTGTCTTCAAGCCCGATGCCACTCGGTTGGAGGCCCTCGGCTACGGCCGAATCGCCCATGTCCCCGTGTTGTTCGACCGGCATCTGCGCTATTGCCGGGTCCACAACGTGTACCTCCGCGTGCGCGCCAAGCTTGAATGGCATCCCCTATCAGGCGCAGCAGGGAGCTCTGCGGCGCGTGACTACCCGCGACCGAACACAATACTCCGCATCGCTTACAGCATTGCCAACTTCATCGACTGGTGCGAGGTGCGGCAGGTGGCGTGGCAGGACCTGTCCTACGACCAAGTCCTTGCGTACCAGGACGAACAGACAAACGGCGCTTGGTCAGCTCGAAAGAACCGAAAGCTCAAGCCTGCGACGGCGAACGCCAGGGCCGATGAGGCGACCCACTTCCTGAGGTGGGCGGCCGAGGCAAAGCTGCGGCCCCCGTTTGGCATTCGTACGGTCACTAAGAATAGGGCGATCAGGTCGAGTGCGGCGTCAATAGCCGGACAGGCGGCCATCTCCGTCCGTGCGGGACGCGTACGCGAGGAGCATGGCACCTCGATGGCGACGCTGATCTTCCTGCCGAGGGCGGAGGAGGTGCGCGCTTGGCTTCGCCGTGTCGCGGCTCAGCGCGGTTACGTTAAAGCGCTCACCTGCCGTGTCATTATCGAGACCGGCCTTCGCAAGAGCGAGCTCGTAGCACTGACGACGGGACAGGTGCCAGACGCCAAGATGCTCGCCCGTCTGCAGGCGGATGGCCGCATCGTGGCCCCGATGCCTGTCACGGAGACGAAGGGAGGTCGCCCGCGCACGATCCAGGTCCCGCTGCCACTCGCTGCCGAGATCCGCAATTGGATCGACACCCGCCGCCTGACGCTTGCCCGCCGCTTCCAGCGCCGCACGGGTAAGGCCGCGAGCGACCGACTGTTCCTGTCCGACGCCCGCGGGCATGAAGGTACCGTCATCGAGCACCATACGGTCTACCGCTGCTTCCACGAGGTGAAGCCGCGTCCGCGAAAATGGTCCCCGCACTTTGCGCGGCATACATTCGCTTGCTTCTATCTAATCCACGCACTGGAGAGCGAGGCCAAGGCAGCCAACGCCACCTTCAAGGAACTTGGCGCCGATTGGGTGCAGAGTCGTGGGAGGTTCTGGCTCGATACTCTGCGGCGCCAATTGGGGCATGTTAGCGAGAACACCACCGACATCTATCTCCGCTGGCTTGCCACCGCGACCGGCATCACCGAGCTCGCGAACGGCTGGCACGCATTCCTCGAAGCTGACGACGATCAGGCGGGGGCTCCTTGATGCGCGTCATCGACGAGGGCTCCGGCCAGGTCGTCCATCATCCGGTGCTCGATCTCTGCTTCTGGGTAACACCGGAAGACGGGCCGGCTTACGAGCTCGATCTCAACGAGTTCGCCCGGGGCGGTCGGCGCGAGGATCAAACGCGAGCACGTCGTCTGCAGTGGGCTGGTAACTTCACCGGACGTCCGGCCTTGGCCACGCAATTGGCCACGCTTTACCGCGTCACTCGGCCAACGGCGGTCACGTCCAAGTCGGCGAGGGCAGCGTTACGGATGTTATTTCGCTTCCTCGATACGAATGCAGCCGGCGAGGTCTCGGATATCCGCGACCTGACTGATGGGCACGGCCCTGCCTTCAAGCGATGGCTCGCAGCCGCAAATTTGAGCGATGACACCTACGGTCAGGCGAAGACCTTCGTCGACAGGATGCGCTCCCTTGAAGCGTCTCCTGCCCTGTTTTGGCCGGCTCGGGACAGGAATGCCTTGCCGTTACAGGATGACGTCGACCTGCTCGGGATGCGGCGCCTGTTCAACGCCCTCAAGCATGAGGGCCGCAGTGTCAAACACATGTTCGCCGAAGGGGAACGGCTGGCGAGGCTTGGTAAGGATCCTCGGGGATCAAGCCACCGACAGGGGGGCAGCCCTGCCGCATGGGATAGGCGGGAGAACCACGCGTGGCTCGTCGCTCAGCTTACGCGCGAGTGCCTAGCCCCGAAGGCCGCGTTCCTAGCCGCTGGTGGACAGGGGCTGCATAAGGCCAACGACGAGTCCCAGAAGCACGACGGACCAGACTACCTCGCTCCCGGCATGACCGAGCGTGGCAGAGAAGGCATTGTCGGTAAGCTCCGTTGGTTTCACCCAAGCTATCACGATACGGCGGTGTTCCTCTGGCTCTTCATGCTGGGCACGGGTTGGAACCTGTCGACGGCGCTCGGCATGGACGTCACCGACGACGAGGCGTGGTTCGAGGATCATCCCCACAAGCCCGAGTTTAAAGTGCTGCACGCCTTTAAGGGGCGGTCGCACCGGCATGTCTTCGCGCTCTCGCTGGAGCGTCCTGAATGGCACCCGTTCAACGTCGTCCGCTTCATGGTCGAGCGCACGGCGCCGCTCAGGGCAACCCTTAAGCAGCGTTTGAGTCTCGCGGAGGAGGCAAATTTTGACCGCCCCTCGAACGCTGGGGAAGCCGAGATAGAGCGCTTGAAGGCAGCCGTTCGCAGCCCGTGGCTCTACCATGTCGTGAATAAGGTCGGTGACGTGAACGCCTTCGGGCACCGGGACAGCGCCTCGCTGAACGAGGTCGCACGCCTGGTCGCCGAGCGCGGCGGGCTCCTAAATGCGCATCCCTCGCTAGCCCAGATGAGTACGTCCGTGGCCCGCGATGCCTGGATCGGCTACGCCTACGCCAAGACCGGCCATAACGTCCTCCTAGCCCAGCTGGCAGCCCAGCACGCCAATGCCCGGACACTGAGGCATTACCTGAAGCGTCGCCGCTACAGGACCCACTCGGAGAAGGTTGTCCGGCGAGTTCAGGATGCCGCGTTCGCCGAGATCGAGGCGAAGCGCACGCTCGATCCGACCCGGCTACGGATCATGGTCCGGAACGGCGAGATTAAACCCGAGCAGGAGAAGCGCCTCCTTGATCACCGGCATAGGACCCGACTCGGTATGGGGTGCCTGGATCCCACCAGTCCGCCGCGTGACGTTGCCCCGGAGCACCGCCCGGGAAGCCTATGCCGCGTCCAGCGCTGCACCGGCTGCGTCCACGGCGTCACGTTCGTAGAGAGCCTTGCTCCGTTGGCCCGTGCCCGTGCTGAGCTGATGCACCTTCAGCGCGAGATTCCGTTCGCAGCTTGGGCTGGTTCAAGCTTCGAGGTCGAGATGCGGTCCATCGAGGCCACGCTGGCCAGCTTCGAACAAACCGCCGTCGATCGGGAGACTCAGGCTTGGCTCAATAAGCTTCGATCCGGGGAGGTCATCGCCCATGACACCTATCCGAGCTACTGAGCTCGCCCTGGCGCTAACCGGGGTCGGATCCTGGCGCGAAGGGATCGCGATCACGCTTGGCAACTTTTCCGAGCTCGCCGCCCGCCCCTGGTCTGAGGTCAGCAGGATCGAGATCTTTCCGGCTTGCAAGGTCGGCGATCCGTTGATCGTCGTGCCCGAGCATTGGATGCCGGCGGGCCCGCTTCGGCGCGCCTCCATGCGAACCATCGATCCGACCCTGGACGGTGCGTTGTCGACCGACGATCCGTCCGTGGCCGCCGTTCGCGACGAGAGCGTGCGGCGTTCGCTTCTGGCATTGTGGCTGCCGCGACGGACCAGCACGGGGATCAGGTCCTACGCGCCATCGTCTTGGCTCAACTCGGCACGGCTCGTGTTGAGCTGCGCGGAATGGCAGAAGCAAAACAAGCCTTCGACCGATGGCCTGATATGGGCTCATCTCACGCTGGCAGACCGCCTGGCGATGCGAGATGCCGTCAGCGACGGCGAACGGCCAAGAACCGACGTAGCAACGCTTTTCCGTTGGCTCTTCGAGTCCGGCGAACGCGGCGTCCTGTCCGATTATCCTCGCCTCACCCCAACCAACGCGAACGACGCTCCCGTGCGCGAAGGCTCGAACATAGGCTCTGCGCCGGTTCGAATCATGAAAAACGAGGAGAGGACATGGCAACCCTTCTCGGACGCCTTCGTAACCGAGATCGTGGGCCGGGGCCTTTGGATCCAACGCAACCTAGCGCCTCAGCTTCTCGACTGCTGGTCCGCCTTACGTGACATCGCGGCCGAGGCGGCGGCGCGAGGTCAAACCACCAAGAACCCGATCGTCATCGAGAGGCGTCGGAAGCACGTCGCTTCGGTCAATTGGCGTGATGCCAATGGAGAGCCGATCACCCGGCTCCCCTTCCCAGTGTCGCAAAAGGTTGGAAACCGGTTCGAGAAGTCGGACGCCTGGCCCCCCCGGGACGCAGGCACCATCGCGCTGATGGTCGGGGTCCTCCAGGCATTGAACCTCTGCATGGTCGGCTTCTGCGTTGGAGCGCGCATGAGCGAGATCGCATCGGCGCAGGATGATGGCCTCGACGATCTCGCCACTGGTCGGCTCGTCGGGCGGACGTTCAAGCTCGCTGACGAGCTCGAAGGGCAGCAGCGCGACTGGCCGCTCCATTCGGCAGCGGTCCGGGCTATTGAGATCCAGCAGGATCTCGCACGGCGCGTCCGTCCAGAAGGTGCGAGCCACCTCTGGGTGCTAAATGGAAGGGCGGGTACCCACCCCATCGGATCGCCTCTCCTCAACCTGACCGAACCCATGGTATCAGCGGTCGAGCATCTCGGTCTCTCCCACCTGACCGGGAAGGATCGCGCCCATGCGCATCGCTGGCGCCACACCGTAGGCAGGATCGTTGCACTCTCCGTCGTCGATGCGCCGCAGGTCCTGTTGGATCTGTTCGGCCATCGCGACCTCGAAATGACCCTGCGCTACATGCTCTCGGATCCCGAGATCGCGCAGGATGCCATGCGGGTCGCCAAGGAGACCGCGTTCGTCCTCGCCGAGGAAGCCGTCGCCGAGACCATCGCCGGCGAGGCC
The DNA here is from genome assembly GCF_008039455.1 of Methylobacterium sp. WL116. Classification (NCBI taxonomy): domain Bacteria; kingdom Pseudomonadati; phylum Pseudomonadota; class Alphaproteobacteria; order Hyphomicrobiales; family Methylobacteriaceae; genus Methylobacterium; species Methylobacterium sp. WL116. Next base: position 19,780 of record NZ_VRUV01000004.1, on the reverse strand, counting down.
GGCGGCCCTGCGGCGGCCCCTCTTCGCCAGGGGCTGGAAGAACTTCGGATGCGCCGCGGCGAGGAAACGTTCGGGGCCGACAGCCTCCGGGAGCTCGCCGACATCCTGACCTTCGGCGGGAAGCAGTGGGAGCTCGTCCGGCCCGGCGTGATCTGCACCAAGGCCCCCGGGCAGTTCGGACCGTGCACTCAAGGCTTCGGAGAGCCAGATCCCGGCAGCTGCCGGACCACCTGCGACCATCGCCTGGAAACGTCCCGGGCGAAGGCCCAGTGCGATGCGGCCGTCGGCGCCCTCGTGGAGGAGCTGGAGGCGGCGGAGCGGGAAGGTACGGACATGCTGGCCGAGAACCTTCGGGGGCAGCTCCTCGCCCAGCTCAGGCGGTGGGAGGAAGTCCGCGAGAGATGGTCGGCGAAGAGCACGACCGTTGCCCGAATCTGGAAAGGGGAGTGACGCATGGCGAGACGGAAGGCGACGGACGGGGAAACGCAGTCGGCCCCGGCCGGTCCTGCGGCCTCGCGCATCGGCAACGAGGGGCGGCGCGTGTCGGCCAAGCGGAAGGCCACGACACAAGAGCGCTGCAGCGACGCCATGCGCGACATTCAGGCCGACGTGGAGGCGAACAAGGGCATCTACCCGCTCAACGACGGCCGCATCACGCTGCAGGAGGTCCTGCGCCGCGCCGACTTGAGCTCGGCCGCGTTGGAGAAGCCGCACCATCGTGCCTTCAAGGGCGAGGTGGCGGACTGGGTCGCGGGGGCGAACAAGAGGATCGCCCGGGGGGCCCGGACCATCCGCAAAGTCGTGACCGAGCGCGTCGACGATGCCAACGCCCAGATCAAGGCGATCCGCCAGGCATGGACCGAGGCCGAGCTCGAATACGTGGAAGGACGCGATGAGGTGGCGACGCTGACCACCGAGAACGCCAAGCTCGTACGCGAGGTGCAACACCTCAAGGCCGAACTGGCCGGGCGGAACGTGATCCCGATCAGTGGTGCGAAGGACCCCCGCTGATGGCGAAGCCCTCCATCACGCCACAGATCGCGGCGGTCCTGGAGCCCTACCTAGAAGAGCTCCAGGCGGCCTGGGAGCGTGGTGGACGCCTTACGCCGACGCTGCCGGTCACGGACGGCAAGGTGAACGTACGCCAGCTGGTGCGCGCCCTGGCGGCCTTGGACGACAAGGTGGTGATCCACCACGAGCAGCATTTCTACAACAAGCCCGAACTGCGCTCGGCGGTGAACGCCGTCGCCGAGCAGCAGGGGCTGGAACTTATCGGAAGCCGATCGCCCGGGGTGGCGCAGGATGCGGCCCGAGAAAGGATCGGCAAGCTCTCCGGCGAGGCGTCCGATCTCCGGCAGGCCATGGCCGAACGGGAGTCCGTTATAGACGCCCTCCGCCGCGAGAACGCGTCCCTGCGTGCGCAGATGGCCATGCTGGAGGAGACCGGCATGGTCGTCCGCTCTGGTACGGCCCGATGACCCTGGTGACCGTCGAGCACATCCTGTCGGAGCAAGAGTTCGGGGTCATCCTCGCGACCCGCGTCGTGGGAAAGGACCCGGATGCGCCGGGGCCCGAGCTACGGGTCAGGGCGCTCCGTCGCGTCATGATGGGGGCCCCGGCGGTCGGCGAGCGGTGGACCGTCGAGGGACCCGTCACCGAGACGAAATGGGGACCCCAGCTCGAAGCCAGCCGGGCGGTCCGGCAGCTCCCGAGCGGAGTTCTCGTGCGGTCGTTTCTCGCGACCCATGTCCCGGGGATCGGCCATGACCGGGCCGAGCGGCTGTGGAAGGCCTACGGGACCGACCTGCCGGCCATCCTGCTCAAGGGCGACCTCGCGGAGATCGGTGCGGTGCTGGCGCCGGAGCGGCCGCTGCTCGGTCCACGGATCGCAGCGGCGGCCGTCAGGGCATGGCGGGACGCCGAGGCAGAGGCGAGGCTGGTGGTCTGGCTGCAGGGATGCGGCGTGGACGACATGCGTGTCGCGATGAGGATCTCCGCCGCTCTCGGCGAGGCTGCCGTCGACACGCTGGGTCGGAATCCGTGGTGCCTGATCTCGATGCTGCCCTGGCCGACCGTGGACGCGCTCGGCTGCCGCCTCCTTCGGGAGGCCGGGATCCATGAGGTCGAGGATGCACCGGATCGGTTGGTCGGTGCGGTCGATGCGGTGATGAAGGCCGTGATCGCCACCGGCGACACCATGATCCTGGATGGCGACCTCCATTCGGAAATCGCCGCCAGGCTCGGCGTGCACATCGACCACCCCCGCGTGGGTGAGGCGGTCTCGGCCGGCATCCGAAACGGCGCCATCGTCGCCGGCGAGTTCGGCACCTGGCGCGCGCCCGGTTGCGCCCTCATGGAGGAGGCCGTGGTCAGCCGCTTCCACGACATCCTCGCGCTTCGGTGGATCGCCAATCGGCCGGACAGGTCCGACGATCACCGTGTGGCGCTCGCAAACTACGAAGCGTCCGCCGGGATCCTGCACCCCGAGCAGCGGGCCGCCGTGCTTCAGGTTCTGGCGAGCCCGTTCGCCTGCCTACGCGGCGGCGCCGGTGTTGGTAAGACGCACGTCACCCGGGCGATCTGTTATGTCTGGGAGGCGGCCGGCGGCGATGTCGTCCTAGCGGCGCTCGCCGGCAAGGCCGCCCTGCGCTTGACCCGGTCGACCGGCAGGCTCGCCCGTACGCTCTTCAGGACCATCCGTGAACTGGACGAGCGCGCCCGCATCGCGGCGGCACTGCTGGAAGGCGTTGAGCGCGTCGAGGAGCTGAAGCTGACGGCGCGGCTGGCCACGCTCGCCGAGATCACGCCAGAGAGCCTGGTCATCGTCGACGAGGCCTCGATGGTGGACATCGCCACGATGCATGCCCTCCTTCGACGGATGCCGGCCGGTGCCCGTCTCCTGCTGGTCGGGGACGAGCGGCAGCTTCCCCCCGTCGGGTTCGGCATCGTGTTCCATCGCATCATCGCCGACGAACGCATCACGGCCAGCCTGACCGTGATCCATAGGCAGACCGACGCCAGCGGCATTCCCCTGGTGGCCGCGGCCGTTCGCGAATGCCAGATGCCGGACCTGAAAGCGTACGACGGCCTTCAGGACGGAGTATCGCTGATCGAGTCGACCGACCTCAAGGCGATCCGCGCCGGCGTCCTACGGGCATTCCAGGACCTCGCTGCGGAGGACGTGCTTGTGATCGCGCCGACGAAGTCGGGCATCACCGGCGTTCGAGCCCTCAACGGGGAGCTCCACGAGCTCTACGTCGGCGCCAACGGATCCTCCGAGATGACGTCGCCGCTCGGTGAGCATTTTTCCGTCGGCGAGCCGATCCTGCACGGGCGAAACGACTACGCACGCGGTCTCTTCAACGGAAGCATCGGAACGGTCACCGGCCTGGACGGCGACGTCCTGACGGCGGACTTCGACGGCGAGGAGCATCAGTTCAAGCGCGAGGAGCTCATCGACCTCAGCCTCGGCTACGCGCTGACATGCCACCGGGCCCAAGGCTCCCAGGCCAAGAGGATCATCATCGCGCTGACCCCGTGCCAGCTGCTCGACCCCTCCTGGCTCTACACCGCCCTGACGCGGGCGGAACGGCAGGTGGTCATCGTCGGGGATCCGAAGGTCATCAAGCTGACGCTGGAGACGCCGTGGGCCTCGGCGCAGCGGCTGGTGGGGTTCGCATGGGACCGGCCTGCCACGGCCGCCGGCGAGCTCCACACGAGTCCCTGACCTTTGGTGAGTCCCTGAGCAAGCGAGCGATCCTGGGCACCAGCCCAGATGGGTGGTCCCGCTACCCCTGACCTTCGGAGCCGTCCCCTCGCATCGCCCGTTCGGCATGGGCGCGCGCAGCCCGCAAGGAGGGTCCGCGCACGCAGTGCGTGGAGGCCTTGCGGGCGAGCACGGCCATGCCAGGGTGATGATGCGAGGGGATGGGTTCGGAGGTCAGGGGGCACTGCCGATCCGTTTCCGACGAACCCGACGCTTCAGGCAGTTCGCGGCGGCAGCTCATCGGCCAATCCGATGCCGACTTGCGAGTGTGGAACCCACCCCGGATTATGCCGTGTTGCGGATGGACGGCATAAGGCCAACGGCATATGCTCTGTGTCAAGCTATTGAACATACACACGAAAGATGCCGTACCCCTTATATTACTGCGGCAGCACGACCGGCTGTTCGTAGGCGCGGCGGTCGGCGCAGGGGACGTGTAACGGACAGGGAAGTTTGGTTGTGCAAAGGGGATGATTGGTTGCAGCCGATAGGAGAGTTTGGTTGTAGCCGCCCCGCCGAGGCGTAGCCGACAGATCAGCTTGGGTAGGAACACCGGGGGTTCGGAAGCGTGTGACAGGGTGCATTCCCCTGTCGCTCTATCGGGGAAGGCCCACCGTGGGGCCCGAGGCTAGAGCCGGGGTGCGAGGCGATTGGGGCCGAACACCCCGGTCGTAACCGTCCTCAAGCAGTGACAGCGCGGCTTAATGGGGCCGTGCATCGACAGGGCCGGGGAAGGCATATTGCGTCAGTCCCCGGCCCTCCTTGCCCGGGATAATGAAGCACTACGTTTCGTGGCGATTTCGATTGACGAACAAATCGTGAATCTCGGCCGCTGAGGGCCATGCGTCGTGCCGATGGGCGCAACCGGAGCCATATCCATGAACGCTCCCGTCAAGATCGTCGCGAAGTCGAAGCTCTCCGAATGGAGAGGGCTGGACCGCATCAACCTCGTCGTCCACGGCATGAAGTGCATCTGGCGAGAGCAGGAAAAGGACGACGTCGGGATCGATGGGGAGATCGAGCTGTGCAGGCCCCGGGTAGACGGGGACGGCGCCGTGGCCACCGGCAGGATCGTCAAGGTCCAGTCGAAGTCGGGGACGAGCTTCGTCATCCGCGACACCGAGACCAGCTTCGCCTCGCCGATGTTCGAGAAGGACATCCTCTACTGGCGGGGGGTCAACGTCCCGGTCATCTACGTGGTGTTCCACCCGGACGACGACGCGCTCTACTGGAAGGACGTTCAGGCCTACCTGCGGGACAACCCGAACGCGTTGAGGGCCCCGCACCGGATCGAGTTCTCGAAGGCCGACGACCGGTTTGACGAGGCCGCCTATCCCGCACTCCTCGCCCCTTGCGAGGCTGCCCCCGAGCGGGTCTCGACGGAGGTCGGGGAAACCTTGTTCACGAACCTCCTGAGGATCGAGTGCCGCCCCGAGAAGGTGTGGATCGCCCCCGTCGTGCCCCAGAAGCAGTTCGGTTTCCATGACCGCCTGACCGGCATCATTCCCCCGTACGTCTACAAGGGGGGCTGCTCCATACGCTCTCGGACCCGTCGGATCGGAACACCGCGTTCGCGAGCGTCATCGACGCCGGAGGCATCGAGCAGATCGACCTTGAGGAATGGATTTCGCAGGGCCCCGAGTACGAGAACGACCTCGCGCGGTTGATGAACGGCCTGATCCACCGGCACCTGAGGGGGATCGGCCTGAGCTACGCGAAGCGGCCGAGGCGCTACTTCTACGATCGCGGGCTGGCGATGGACGCGCCCATCCAGAAGCGCTGGACCAGCGGCCGGACGGGCCGCCCCCAAAGCCGGACCGTCGCCAAGCACTACGAGTACGGGAAGCTGAAGTTCTTCCGGCACCAGGCCCTGGACTACGGGTTCGAACGGTACGGCGACCTCTGGGCGATCGCCATCAACCCGCGGCTCATGTTCACCACTGACGGCACGCGGCCGTGGGAGGGTGAGGCCGCCCGGTCTTACGCGACCTCGGCGCGGGTCGAGGAATACAACGACGCCTACCTCAACAACAACATCCTGTTCTGGGCCTACCAGATGTCCGGCGGGCAGGAACTGTTCGACCTCAGGATCGGGGACGAGACCGTCGCGCAGGCCGGCGGCCCGCCGATCACTGCGGAGGCGGCCTTCAGCATCCAGAGCAATCCGGTTGCCGCGCGCAAGCGTCCGAAGGGGGAGTGAGATGTCCGTCACCATCGAGTACATCCGCGAGCCGCATCTCGAGTTCGGCGGCCACTTCCTGCATCCGGACAAGAAGACCGGGCTCGCCGAGACCGGTCCCTTCGGCCTTACCGACCCGGCCCTCCACCCGACCCAGATCCGGGTGGGCATCGTCGGGACCCGGGCGACCGCTGAGCTCTGCGAACGCTGGGTGGACGAGTGCAGGCACCGCATCGAGACCAACAAGACCCAGAAGCGGACGGCGCCTCCCGGTTCACCATCCCTCCTTGAGGCGTCCGACGAGGAGGTCACGATCGAGGCCTTGGTCAAGAGCCTGACGCCGGACTTCGTCGGCATGTCGGGGGAGACCAGCTTTGCCACCCAGATCCTCACGGCCGAGCGGCGGCGCTCCACGTTCCAGGACCGCGAGGGCCGCCTGATCGCGGATGGCACCAACGCGATCCAGCGGGTCGAGCGGGCGACCGACCTCCTCGCCGAGCACATCGAGCGCATCGCGACGGTCTCGCCCGCGCCGGACGTCATCCTCGTGGCGATGCCGGAGGTCCTTCTCGAAGGCTCGTCGACCGCCCAGCTCAACAACGGTGGCTGGCTCAACCTGCGACGTGGCCTGAAGGCGCGGAGCATGAAGTGGGGCGTGCCGATCCAGATCCTGCGGGAGGACACCCTGAGCGGGAAGAAGCCCTCCCTGCAGGACCGGGCGACGCGCGCCTGGAACTTCGCCACAGCGCTGTACTTCAAGGGCGGCGGCGTTCCCTGGAGGGGCCACGGCCTCGGCGCCGACACCTGCTACGTCGGCGTCACTTTCTACAAGGCCGAGGATGCGGGCGGCCGGATCGTGATGCGGACCGGCGTCGCCCAAGCCTTCGACTACCTGGGTCAGGGGGTCGTCCTACGTGGCGATCCCTTCGAGTGGGATGTCGAGGAGCACAGCAAGACCCCGCACCTCACCCACACCGGCGCATCCGATCTGATGCGCAAGGTCCTGACCGAGTACAAGAAGATCAGCCGCCTGCCGCCCAAGCGCGTCGTCGTCCACAAGAGCTCCCGCTTCTGGGGGCCGGAGCACCGCGAGTTCAACGAGCTGGAGGGCTTCTTCGAGGGGATCTACGTCGTGAACCCGCTGGCCGAGGTGGACCTTGTGACCCTCGACCGGAGCCGAGTGCGGCTGGCTCGGATCGGACGCTACCCGCCGGTCCGGGGTACCTTCGCGATGGTCGATGACGCCTACCCCATCCTCTACACCCACGGTTTCACGCCGTACTTCGACACCTACCCGGGCGTCCACGTCCCGGAACCCTGGACCATCCTGGAGAAGTACGGCGACAGTGGGCCGCGCGAGCTCGCCACCGAGATCCTCGCCTTGACGAAGATGAACGTGAACAACGCTGCCTTCTCCGATGGCGTGCCGATCACGATGGCCTTTTCGAGAAAGGTCAGCGAGGTGCTGAAGCAGGTCAGCCCGGAGATGACCGTACGGTCCGAGTACAAGTTTTACATGTGAGCCTCCGGCGAGGCCGTTTCGCGCGTCCGTAATCGGTGTCGGGTTGATTGAAATCAGCTCTTCCGCTGACCACTCATACCGGCCGCTTGCACCATGCCGGACATTTCCCGAAAACAGCCATACGGTACGCCGGCACGTTCGATCCCTCGTAATCATCCATCACGACTACGTGAGTTTTTGGCATACAAAATTTCACGTAGTCCAGCGCAGCAAAGACCCAGCTCTCTCGGGTTTGCTGTAGCCAGATTTGGGACACAAACGATGGACGCTAACCGACGCGCGTTTCTGGGAACCGCCGCCCTCGGAGCCGGTGGCCTAATGGCGCTGACGCAGCAGGCTGCTGCAGCAACAACGGATCACGGCGCGCCGGGCGCGGGCGGCTTCGGCCGTGACGTTCAGCAGCTCCCCCCGGGCGCGCAAGTCGCCTACCACGACCCTAAGGATGTCGGCGCCATGCCCGATTTCCATTTTTCCCTCGACGGCAACGTCCCGAAAGTCACGTCGGGCGGGTGGGCCAAGGAAGCGACCGTTCACCAGTTCCCCATCAGCAAGGGGATCGCGGGCGTCCATATGTTCCTTGATCCCGGCGCCTCGCGCGAGCTGCACTGGCACGCCATCGCCGCCGAGTGGGCCTACGTGATTGACGGCCGCTGCCAGACGGTTGTGCTCGATCCGTCAGGGGCGAGCGAAATCAACAACTACGAGCCAGGCGACCTCTGGTTCTTCCCGAAGGGCCACGGTCACTCGATCCAGACGATCGGCGACAAGCCCTGCCACTTCATCCTATCGTTCGACAATGGCGCCTTCTCAGAGCACGGCACCTTCTCGATTACCGACTGGGTCGACGTGTCCCCGAAGGACATGCTGGCGGAGAATTTTGGGCTGCCGAAGGAAGCGCTCAACGCCTTCCCGAAGGGCGAGGCCTACATCCAAGCCGGACCGGTCATCCCGCTCTCCCAGGCGCTCGATGCGCCTTGGCCGAAGGAATCCACCCACAAGTTCCGGCTCCTGAAGGACCCGCGCGCCGTGCGCGAGTTCGACGGCGGGACCTTCCGTCTTGCGACCGTCGACGAGTGGCCGGTTTCCAAGTCGATGTCGGGCGGCGTCATGACCATTCGCCCCGGCCAGATGCGTAAATTCCATTGGAACGTGAATGCCAACGAGTGGCACTTCTACCTGAAGGGTAAGGGCCAGGTGGCGCTGTTCGGCTCGGGCGGTCGCGGCAAGGTCGCAGAGTTCAATCCGGGCGATGTGGCCTACATCCCGATGGGCTTCGGCCACGCGATCAAGAATGTCGGCGACGAGGATCTGGAGATCATCCAGACTTGGGACAACGGCAAGTTCGAGGAGATCGACCTCGATGCCTGGATCAAGGCCAGCCCGAACTATCTGGTGTCCAACAACTTCGCCGGCGTGCCGACCGAGACGATCACGAAGCTGAAGCAGAGCTGATCGAAATCCTAATATCGACTGGAAGGGTGAGGTTCTGATGTAAAACCTCACCCTTCATAAATTAAGACAACCTGCTGTACCGGATTATCATATAAGACGTATGATTATACCGTTTAGCCGCCCGAAAGCAGACCGGAAGAAATCCACCCATCTTAATCGTAGAACAGACGGACGGGACATGACCTAACGCAGTCTTTCGCGTTCCCCGACGCGATGTGCAGAAGCAGACACATGGCGAGACACTCTGATCCACTGCCACTGGCTAATACAGACCTTCGTGTTCGGAATGGCGTCTCATCGAAGCGAGTTTGTCTACCAAGGCCGCTTTCGCTTCGAGCGGTTCAGAAACTATTTCGATGCAGGCGGAGCATGTCGGCGATCGTGCGCCCATAAGCTATCAACACGACAGCCGGGGGAACAGGTCTGAGCCAATAAGCAGCGCATGCCTACGGCAGATGGGGCCTTTTCAAAAACACGGCGACCTTGTTCTCCCTCGTTGTCCCTGGACACATGTTCGCCGCTGGGTTGCCGAAGAAGGAGCCGCCGCCTCTGCCGTATGTAGCTTCCCTCAGGGAGCTACCGGGTAGCGTTTGCCTTGGCAGAATGCCTTCTTGACTGATCAGGGGAGGCACGAATGAAAGGCGGTATACATCGGCGGTCTTCGGCTGGTCGGACACCGGGGATTTGGGAGGGCTCGTACCTCGAACGAATGGACCCCAACGCTGCGGTCTTCACCCCCGATATTGTCAAAGCGATGTGCGAAGGGTTCGATCTGGCTTGGACCTCGATGCTCGCTGCCAACCTCGTTTGCGCGGCTGATCGCTTCGCAACGGAGACACGACGTCAGCTCGCGATTGCGATCGTCGAATCTGCCTGCCGGGGCACATGCGATCGCCATCGGCTGAGCGAAAATGCTCTTAGAAGCTTCTTCCCCCTGGGGCTGCCAGGGCTGGCCGAACAGGATCGGAACGATCCTAGGTAGGCTTTTGCTGATCGCGACCGGCGCAGCCTGACGGAACAATCCCTGCGGCCAGCGCGGTCTGAAGCAAGTCCGTCAGGCTGGCCGCGTTGAGGCGGTTCATGACTTGGGCGCGGTGCAGTTCCACCGTGCGGGGGCTGATACCGAGGTGCTGGCCGATCGTCTTGTTGGTTCCACCGTCGACGAGGCCGACGAGGACCTGGCGTTCTCGAGGCGTCAACCGCACCAACCGCGCCGCGGCGCTCTCATCGGATGTCGTCGGCCGGGCGTCACTGTGACACTCGGATATCGCGATCAGCAGCGCGGATTGCGGTGCATCCTCATCGCTCAAGCTCACGAAGTCGACGGCGCCAGCCTTCATGGCGGCGACCGCCGAGGCGACATCTGCCGTGGGCGAACCGAGCGCGATGGTCGTCAACGCGATGGAACGCGCCTTCAGTTCCCGCGGGATCGCAAGGCATTCATTCCTCGACTGCCGGACGTCGACAAGCACGCAACCCGGCGTGAGGACCGGGGCCATGTCGAGGAAAGCCGATGCGCTGTCGAAGGTTCGGACACGATATTCGAGGCTCCGAACCAGGTTTGCGAGCCGTCGCGCCTCACCGATTTTCGTGCTGACGATGTAGAGTTGATGCTCGTCCTGGTTCGATAGATCGGCGGTGATCCCGCCCAATCGATAGACTGTACCGTTCTCGTCCCGGATCGGAAAGCTGGTCTCGCGCAGCCAGCGGATCGCGCCGTCCCCGGGACGGATGATCCGGTACTCGAACTGCACCGCCTCACCGGCTCGGACAAGCCCGAGCGACCGTTCGACCTGTTGCCGATCGGCGGGGTGGACATCTTTGATCCATTCACTGAACGCGGTCGGCCCTTCCGCGCACGGCACGCCCCAGATCCGCTCGAAGGCGGCACTACGATAGACGATCTTTCCCGCTTCCGGATCGCTGATCCAGAGGAGGCTCCGGCTGTGCTCGGCAAAGCTACGGAACTGGGCCTCGCTGGCCCGGACAGACGTTTCGACATGGCGTTGTGCTGTGACGTCGATCACGGCGCCAATGAACGCGACGGCGCGACCATCCGCGAACGTGGTCCGGCCGGACGTCGCGACATGGCGGGGTTGGCCACCTGTGCGCCCGATCAGCCGATATTCGATGCTGTAGCTGCCGTCCCCGGCCGGATCGATGGCGGCAGCGATGGCATCTTGGACGCGAGCGCGGTCATCCGGGTGGATTCCGGCTTCGAAGACACCGGTGTCGACGGGCGCAGGCGCCGGGACGCCCCACATTTCGCGCACGCGCTGGTCCCAGGTGTGGACACCGGTAGACGGATCCCACGTGTAGACGCCGAGACCGACGAGATCAGTCGCGATCCTGAGGCGCGCCTCGCTTCGCTTAAGCTCCTCCGCCATGACGCGGCGCTCGCTCGTATCCCGAGAAACACCGACGACCAGCTCGATCGCGCCGTCCTCCGCGTGCACCGGCCCCCATAGAAAGTCGAAGTAGGCACCGTAACCCGTGGGGCTCCGGTAGTAGACTTCGCCCTGCGTCGTCACGCCGTCGTTCAGGACGCGGTCGATGTGGCCGTCGAGCTCCTCGGCCAGCTCGGGTGGGTAGTCGAGGTCCGCGAAGGTTCTACCCAGCATCTCGTCGGAGGACAGGCCGAACAAGGTCAGCATGGCCGCATTCGCGTAGGCGAAGCGTTTTTCGGGATCGAAGGCGTAGACGAAATCGGGAATCGAAGAGAGCGTTGTCTCGAGGAAGCGGGACTGGCTCGCCAGTTCCGCCGACGCGGCGTCGGCTCGCTGCGTGGCCCGCTTGAGATCGTCGATGTCCTGCACGACGAGGACGACGATTGCTTCGCCTCCGCCGCGGACGGGCGCTGCGCCGACGCGGATCCAGCGTTCCGACCCATCCTTCCCGCGATGGAGAAAATCGATACCCGGCAAGACCGTCTCGCCGCGTAAGGCCCGGTTGCCCGGGTAGCGATCGGGCGTGATCGGCCCGTCATCGCCCTCGTACCCCCGCCAGCGATCCATCTGAGTCGGATCGCGCGACGCCTGCCCGATCAGCCCGACGTAAGGGTGCATGAGCGCGTTGGAATGAACGAGATGCCCGTGATGGTCATAGATGCCGAGGCCGAGGGGCAGGGTGTCCAGGATCGATGCAAGCAGGGGACTTTGATCGCGAAGCGCTCGCTCGAGGGTCGCCATCGGCCCAGCTTCTGATCGTGAACGACTCGCCATGACATCCGCCCCCTTTAAGTCACAACGGGCTGATGTTCAGAATTTTTCTTCAGTACCCATGCGTATCGCACGTCTTCTGCTTTCGCGCGATAGTCGAATAGACGATCGGCATCGATGAAAATTCCAGCGCCGGCACGACATCGTCGATGCGGTCGTGCCTGTTCCCGGGGCACGGCCCGGAGCCGCAACAGGTAGGCCCGGCTCGACCGGGTGAGGCTGCTCCACGAGCCGCGACTCGGGAACCTCCCTAGGGATCATCCGGATAGCTCGCCGCTCGCGCGCCGGAGATGAATTGTCACCGACGCTTCCGAGGAGATCACCATGAGAGCTCTGGTCTGGCACGGCACGCAAGACATTCGATGCGATACGGTTCCAGACCCGACGATCGAGGACGACCGGGACGCGATCATCAAGGTCACCGCTTGTGCGATCTGCGGCTCGGACCTGCACCTCTACGACCACTTCATGCCCGGCATGGAGAAGGGCGACGTCATGGGCCACGAGTTCATGGGCGAGGTCGTCGAGACGGGGAAGGGCGTCGGCGGCAGCTTGCGCAAGGGCGAACGGGTGGTGATCCCGTTTACGATCATCTGCGGCCAGTGCGACCAGTGCAGGCGCGGTTTCTTCTCGGTCTGCGAACGCTCGAACCGCAACAAGCACTTGGCCGAAAAGGCCTTCGGGCACACCACGGCGGGCCTTTTCGGCTACACCCACCTCACCGGCGGCTACCAGGGCGGCCAGGCCGAGTACGTCCGCGTGCCCTTCGCCGACAAGACCCATATCAAGGTGCCGGAGGGGCTCGGCGACGAGCAGGTTCTGTTCCTCGGCGACATCTTTCCCACCGGCTGGCAGGCGGCGGTGCAGGCCGACATCCAGCCGACCGACACGGTAGCGATCTGGGGCGCCGGTCCGGTCGGTCAGATGACGATCCGCTCGGCGATCCTGCTCGGCGCCAAGCGGGTGGTATGCATCGACAGCGTGCCCGAGCGCTTGGAGATGGCTCGGGCGGGCGGAGCGATCACCATCGACAATGCCCAGGAGAGCGTGGTCGAGCGCCTCAACGAGTTGACCGGCGGCAAGGGGCCGGAGAAGTGCATCGATGCTGTCGGCATGGAGGCCCATTCACCGCGTGCGCTCGAACAGGCCTACGACCGCGTCAAGCAGGCGGTGATGCTGGAGAGCGACCGTGCCAGCGTTCTGCGAGAGATGATTTACGTCTGCCGTCCCGCCGGGATCCTCTCGATCCCCGGCGTCTATGGCGGCCTCGTCGACAAGATGCCGATGGGGGCCCTGATGAACAAGGGCCTCACCGTCCGCACCGGCCAGACGCACGTAAATCGCTGGACCGACGACCTCGTGAAGCGCATCGCCGACGGACAGATCGACCCCTCCTTCGTCATCACCCATCGGGCGGGGCTCGAACAGGGACCGGAGATGTACAAGACCTTCCGCGACAAGAAGGACAACTGCATCAAGGTCGTGCTCCGGCCGTAACTGGTGCCGTAGCGCGCCGCGCTGCGGCGGCTTTGCCGCTTCGCCCCCGTGTCCACCGAGGAAGCCAGCATGTCCGAGTCCACGTACCCACGCGACCGGGGCCGCCCACGCGCGCAGATGCCCTTGCCGAACTATCTCGGTGCGGACCCGCGCCGCAGGCCGGATCCCGGAACACGGGTCCTCGCCCAAGGTCTCGGCTGGTTCTCGATCGGTCTGGGTCTGACCGAGTTGGCGTATGGCGGCGCCATAGCTCGCTGGCTCGGCATGCCGCGCGCGGCTCCGGTCATTCATGCCTATGGCGTGCGCGAACTCCTCCAAGGAGCCGGAATTCTGGGCTCCAGCGATCCGCCCCCCTGGATCTCGGCACGCGTCGCGGGGGACGCGCTCGACATCGCCACGGTCCTGCCCGGGCTCGAGGATCCCAATCCCCGCAAGCACAATGTGTTGCTCGCACTTGGTGCCTTGATCGGGGTCACGGCGGTCGATGTGATCTGTGCGCAGAGTCTCGCGAAAGCGCCCCTCGAACCGTCTCAGAAAGTCCGTCAGGACTACCGTCGGCGCAGTGGCTTTCGACAGCGCGCCGAAGCGATGCGGGGTGCGGCACGCGACTTCACGCCCCCGCCCGACATCATCGGTCCGGAGGCGATGCGTCCCTGGAGATCGGCCAAAGCCTGAACGCAACGGAAGGGTAGGCCAGATGCTTCCTGTTCTCGAACAGGTGTCGGGCGCGCTCGTGATGGGGCTCGTCCTCGCCGACGTCTTCCTGACCGTCCTCTACGCACGCATCGGAACGGGCTTGTTCGCGGACCGGGTGGCCCATCTCGTCTGGGCGATCTTCCGCCGTGCTGACGATCTCTTCGCAAAGCGGCGGGGTGCGGTGCTCTCCGCCTGCGGCCCGGTCATCCTCATCGTCTACGTTCTCTTCTGGTCGATGGGGCTGACCCTCGGAGCCGGCCTCATCATCCACCCGGCATTGGGAACGGCCGTTCGGGCGAGCGGTGGCGAAACCCCGGCCGACTTCGTGACCGCCCTGTACGCGGGCGGCAGCAGCATCGCGATTGTGGGGGCGAGCGACTTCAAACCGGCCACGGACGCCTACCGGGTCCTCTACCTCGTCAACTCGCTCATCGGGATGTCGGTGACGTCGCTGGTCCTGACCTACGTGATGCAGGTCTACACATCGCTTCGACAGCGCAATGCTCTCGGCCTGAAGCTGCATCTGCTGGCGGCTGAGACCTCGGATGCGGCCGAACTCCTGGTACGTCTCGGGCCCAGAGGACAGTTCAGTTCCGGATACACCCACCTAGCCGATGTCGCCGGGTCCCTCGCCGAAATGAAGGAGGCGCATCACTTCTATCCGGTGCTGTTCTACTTCCGCTTCCGGCAGCCCTTCTATTCCGTCTCGGCGCAGGCGTTCATCGCGCTCGACACGGTGTCGCTGATCCGAAGCGGAATTGTGGATCGTCAGGCCGCATGGCTCAAGGAGAGCGCTGCTGTCGATGCGATCTGGCGCGTCGCCATGCTGCTTGTCATCACCCTCGAATTGACGTTCCTGCCCGGGGATCTGCCAGCGCCCGCCGACGCAAACTGTACCGAGCGCGAGGCATGGCGTACCCGCTACGCAGCGGCCGTCGGCCGGCTGTCGGAAGCCGGCGTCGAGCCGACACCGGGTGGGCCGGGTCCAGAGACCTATGTCGCGTTGCGGGCACGTTGGCAGCCACACATCGCACGACTGGCCCCTGCGATGGCCTACCACATCGAAGAGTTCAGACCCGGGAGGGAGCCGCGACCCTGAAACGCTTCGTCCGAGCGTATCAAAAACGGCGCTCGCACGCGCTCCCTGTTGCTGGTCTGTCAGCTTCGTCGAACGCGCTCTCGGGAGCCGCTGCTTCGCCTTGGAGAAATTGCACTGGAAGCGCTGACTTTGGCCGAGCGTCTTGATCTGCGAAAACCGGTCGTGTCCCAGCTCCATTAATCGTTTCGACTGCCGGACGGGCATCGCTATTTTGTAAATCTGGAAACTCGGCTGCGTTTGAGGAAGTTTTGAGCCTGGCTACGGACAACACCTTAGGACTCTACCGGATGAGGCAATCGCGGAATGCATGACACGCTTCTCATCGAGCCCACGGCTTCAGGTTGGAAAAGCCATCTAATGTCCCGGGGCTGTAACGACCAATCCTCGCACTCGAAGGAAGCCAGCCATGGTGACCAAAGCGCTCTTCGTACGACTGGAAGCGAAGCCCGGAAGTGAGGCCGATGTGGAAAGTTTTCTGCGCGGCGGTCTTTCGATTGTCGAGCAGGAGCCGGCGACGACAGCTTGGTTCGCCGTTCGAATCGGACTGTCGACCTTTGGAATCTTTGACGCCTTCCCCGACGAGGCGGGCCGGCAGGCCCATCTTTCCGGCGGCGTCGCGCAGGCGCTGAAGGCAGAGGCGTCCGAACTGTTCTCCGAGCCACCTTCGATCCAGGAAATCGACGTGCTCGCCTCGAAGCTTCCTCGGTGGCGGGGGCCGGTGCCCCATGGATCACAGACCGACGCCGGGAATGCGCTCATGCTGGCCGAAGGAACTACGATTTGAGCGTTCAGCCGTTCAGGTCCGGCGTCGCCTCAAAGGGCCCGCCCGTTACTCGAGCGGGCCGCAGTGTCCGAGCGGGCGGTGAGGACCGTCCCGAATCCAATCCTTGTCGAACGGAGAGCGGAACATGACTTCTGAAACCCTCGACGACCTGAAGGTCGCGATCCTGGTGACGGACGGCTTCGAGCAGATCGAGATGACCGATCCGCGCAAGGCCGTCGACGAGGCAGGCGCCGAGACCCGGCTCGTGTCGCCCAAGGACGGTCGGGTGAAGGCCTGGAACTTCACGGATTGGGGCGACACCTTCCCGGTGGACATGCCCCTCGACAGCGCCCGGTCCGAGGACTTTGACGCGCTCCTGCTGCCGGGTGGCGTCATCAACCCCGACATGCTCCGCGCGCTGCCCGAGGCGATCGCGTTCGTGAAGGCCTTCTTCGACGCCCGCAAGCCCATGGCCTCGATCTGCCATGGCCCCTGGACCATCATCGAGGCGGACGCCGCACGCGGACGGCGCCTGACCTCCTGGCCGTCGCTGATGACCGACCTCAAGAACGCCGGGGCGGAGTGGGTGGATCAGGAGGTCGTCGTCGATCAGGGCTTCGTCACCAGTCGCAAACCCGACGACATCCCGGCCTTCCACCCGGAGGTGATCAGGCTGTTCGCGAGCGCACGCGGACCGTCGCGACAGGCAGCCGCCCAATGAAACCGAAAGCCGCGGTCGACGCTGCGCAGCAAACGCCTTCTCCGTCGGGACCGAAGATCATGGAGCGGCGTCCGTTCGGTCCTGTGCCACGCGAGATTGCGGTGATCGGCCAGGGAACCTGGTACATTGACGACGCGCACCGACCCACCGCTGTCGCGACCCTGCGGCGGGGTCTCGACCTCGGCATGACCCACATCGACACGGCCGAGATGTACGGCGACGCCGAGACCGTGGTCGGCGAGGCTATTGCTGAACGGCGCGAGGAAGTTTTCCTTGTCTCCAAGGTACTCCCCAGCAACGCGACGCGCGCGGGGACCGTGGCGGCCTGCGAGCGCTCGCTCGCGCGCCTGCGCACCGACAGGCTGGATTGTTACCTCCTGCACTGGCCCGGTCCGCACCCACTGGAGGACACCTTCGCCGGCTTCGAGCGGCTTCGCGAGCAGGGCAAGATCCTGTCCTGGGGGGTGAGCAACTTCGACGTGCCCGACCTCAATGCCGCTTGGAAAGCCGGTGGCGAGGGCCGGATAGCCTGCAACCAGGTCCTCTATCACCTCCAAGAGCGTGCCATCGAGCACACGGTACTGCCGTGGTGTGAGGAGCACGGTATCGCCACGGTCGCTTACAGCCCATTCGGCCATGGCAGCTTTCCCGGCCCGTACACGTCGGGGTACCGCGTCTTGGGGGAGATCGCGTCCAGCCACGGCGCGACCGCGCGTCAAGTGGCGCTCCGCTTCCTGGTGCGGCGACCGTCGTTGCTCACGATCCCCAAGGCGTCTAGCCCCGAGCACGTCGCCGACAACGCGGCCGCCGCCGCGCTGCAGCTGACGGAAGCCGAACTTGCCCGGATCGACGCGGCATTCCCGCTCGGCTCCCGGCCAGGCCGGCTTCCCATGCTGTAGGGCCCATGAAAATCCGCTGCAGCCGGAAAGAACGGATCGGGATGCGCGCTTCGGAGCAAGTGTTCGGCGCGGTCGTGATGCTGACTGTCCTCTTCGACGTGTTCCTGAGGGGGCTTCACGCCCGTATCGGAACGGGCATCCTCAGCCCCAAGCTCACGCGGCTGACGTGGCGGCTGTTCCGAGGTCCACCGGCCGGACTACGGGCCGATGGTGTTGGCCTTCCACGGGCCGGCAATCCTCCTGCTGCTGGCCTTGACGCGGTCGGGGCTCCTCGCGTCCGACGCTGGATTGATTATGCAGCCCGAACGCAGCACCGGCGTCCGGGCCAGCCGCGGTGAGACGCCCACGGACCTCGTTACCGCCCTCTACCCCGGCGGCAGCAGCCTTCTCCATCATCGGCGCGAGCGATTTCGCGCCGCATACAGCGGCCATCAAAACGCAGCCCTCCAAGCGTCGCCCAAGGCGGCCCACCACAGACGTTTGTCGTTCACTGGCAATGCGGTTGTGCTGCCGGGGCTGTTTCCTAGCCGAGTGTACGGGATCTTTTCCGACTCAAGCCGTGCAAACACTCCTTTGGCCATATCCTGAATTTCCAAGAAATCACCATCTGGCAAAACTTACCCGCTTGCCGAGGATGAAAACGGCGGATTTCGCTTGAACCGCCTGCGTGCATCCCGAGCGATCGACTAGTGCTCTGACGCCGACAAAACGTGCACAAGGCAGCGAAGTTTTCGAGGCCACAAGCGAATTAGAGGACAGGCCGGTAGCCCATTCGTCGGCGTCTGTGCACTAGCGCGTGGTTCCCGCGCTGCTGAACCCCTCGTCGGCGCGGCAACGGCCGGTGCCCGCCAAGAACTGACGCGTCGAGAGGATGTACCATGGACCAGCCGAAGCCGAGAGAACCGGCCAGGATTGCTCGATCCGGCGCGGGACGGCCGGGCTACGTCACGGTGAAGGGCGCACGCGAGCACAACCTGCGCGACGTCGACGTGGAGCTGCCGCGCGACGCCCTCGTGGTGTTCACCGGCATCTCCGGCTCCGGCAAGTCCTCACTCGCCTTCGGCACCCTCTATGCCGAGGCCCAGCGGCGCTACTTCGAGTCGGTCGCACCCTATGCGCGGCGGATGATCGACCAGGTCGGGGTGCCCGACGTCGACGCCATCGAGGGGCTGCCCCCCGCCGTCGCCCTGCAGCAGCAGCGCGGCACGCCCAGCGCCCGCTCCTCGGTCGGCAGCGTCACCACCCTGTCGAGCCTCGTGCGGATGATGTACTCGCGCGCCGGCACCTATCCGCCGGGCCAGCCGATGCTCTACGCGGAGGACTTCTCGCCCAACACGCCCCAGGGGGCCTGCCCGTCCTGCGGCGGGCTCGGACGGATCTACCGGGCGACGGAAGCCTCGATGGTGCCCGACCCTTCGCTGACGATCCGCGAGCGGGCCGTCGCTGCCTGGCCGCAGGCCTGGGGCGGGCAGAACCTGCGCGACATCCTGGTCAGCCGAGGCATCGACGTCGACACGCCCTGGAAGGATCTGCCGCGGGCCGTTCGCGACTGGATCCTGTTCACCGACGACCAGCCGCAGGAGCCGGTCTATGCCGGCCTCTCGCCGGAGCAGACGCAGGCGGCCCGTCGGCGTCGCCTGGAGCCGAGCTACATGGGCACGTTCACGAGCGCCCGCCGCCACGTGCTCGGCACCTTCACCAACTCGCAGAGCGCCCTCATGCGCCGCCGCGCCGCGCGCTACCTCGTCAGCAAGGATTGCCCCGCCTGCCACGGCAAGCGCCTGAAGCCGGAGGCGCTCTCGGTCACCTTCGCCGGGCTGGACATCGGCGAGCTGTCGCGCATGACGCTCTCCGAGCTCGCCGAGGCGATGCGGCCGGCGGCCGAGGACAGGCTGCCCGACGACCGCCCCGCCAAGGATGCCGCCCAGGAGACCCTCGACCGCGAAGCCGCCCGACGGGATCGCGCCC
>NZ_VRUV01000049.1:0-15924 GCF_008039455.1 Methylobacterium sp. WL116 | reverse complement strand
CCCTGCCCCCGGCCGCGGCGCTCGCGCACGCGGCGCGGCTTCTCGCCGAGCACGGTTTCCGGGTGACCGCGCGCAACGAGCGCGGCGACAGCCTGTACCTCCAACGCGCGGGATGCGGCTTCGCCCTGCGGCTCTCGAACCACGCCCGGACGACCAAGCAGCGGCAACGCCGCACCGACGTGCTGGCGAGCCTCGTGGTCCGGGATGCGCGCAGCCCGGAGCAGGTCGCGGCCCTGGTCGCGGGTACCCTGCGCGATTTCGACCTGGCGCGCGGCCGGCGCGAGGCTCAGGCTTCGGGTGCGGCGTCGCGGAAGTAGGGCTCGACCGTGCCCTTGAGCTTCACCGTCATCGGGTTGCCGGCGCGGTCCAGGGTCTTGCCGGCGCTGAGGCGGACCCAGCCCTCGCTGACGCAATATTCCTCGACGTTGGTCTTCTCGACGCCCTTGAAGCGGATGCCGATGCCGCGCTCCAGAATGGTTTCGTCGTAGAACGGGCTGTTCGGGTTCACGGCGAGGCGGTCGGGGGGCGTCTGGGACATCGGTCGGACCTTCGGGCGGGCGCTCAAGTGCGATCGGCCCGCGCGTAAGGGATTCAGGCAGGCGGTGCAACGGCGCGGGCGGCGGCGATCAGCTCGGGGATGCGCCCGCTCTGCAGCAGCGGCACCAGCGTCGCCACCGCCGCATGCGGCAGGTCCCACCAGGCGCAGGCGACGAGGTCCGCCACCGTCGCCTCGTCGAAGCGGGTGCGCACGACCCGGGCCGGGTTGCCGGCGACGATTGCGTAGGGCGGCACGTCGCGCGTGACCACGGCGTGCGCCGCCACCACCGCGCCGTGCCCGACCGTCACCCCGGACAGGATAAGGCAGCCCGAGCCGAGCCAGACGTCGTGCCCGATCGACACGTCCCCGCGCGAGGCGTGGTACCCGGCCGGCGCGTCCGCCTCCGGCCACAGCCCGCGCATCGCGGCGAAGGGATAGGTCGAAGCCCAGTCGAGGCGATGGTCGCCGCCGAGCAGGATCTCGACCTTGTCGGCGATGGAACAATAGCGGCCGATCGTCAGCCTCCGCCCGGATTCGGCGAATCGCACCTTCGGGCGACCGTACGAATAGGCACCGATGGAGAATCCGTGGGCGCGCACCAGCTTTTCCAGGTGGATCCGCGTCTCGTTGTTCGGGTTGCGCCCGCTGCGCAGCCGGTGCAACAGGGCCTTCATGCGAGGGCGTTCGGCGCCACACGACGTACGCGCCTGATCGAGGGAGAATGGGCCATGGGCGACAACATGTCCGAGGATCTCAAGTCAGGGGCTCTCGTCTATCACCGCCTCCCGCGCCCCGGAAAGCTCGAGATCCAGGCGACCAAGCCGCTCGGCAACCAGCGCGACCTGGCGCTGGCCTACTCGCCCGGCGTCGCCGCCGCCTGCGAGGCGATCGCGGCCGACCCGCAGGAGGCCGCGACCCTCACCATCCGCCAGAACCTCGTCGCCGTGCTTACCAACGGCACCGCCGTGCTCGGCCTCGGCAACATCGGCCCGCTCGCCTCGAAGCCGGTGATGGAGGGCAAGGCGGTCCTGTTCAAGAAGTTCGCCGGCATCGACGTGTTCGACATCGAGGTCGACCAGCTCGACGTCGCCAAGCTCGTCGACGTGGTGTGCTCGCTGGAGCCGACCTTCGGCGGCATCAACCTGGAGGACATCAAGGCGCCGGAATGCTTCGAGGTCGAGGAGCAGTGCCGCGCCCGGATGAACATCCCGGTCTTCCACGACGACCAGCACGGCACCGCGATCATCGTGGCGGCGGCCGTGCTCAACGCGCTCGAGCTCGCCGGCAAGCAGCTGTCGGACGTCCGCATCGTCACCTCGGGCGCCGGCGCGGCGGCCCTGGCCTGCCTCAACCTGCTGGTCTCGCTCGGAGCGACCCGCGAGAACATCACGGTCACCGACATCAAGGGCGTGGTCTACAAGGGCCGCACCGAGCTGATGGACCGGTGGAAGGACGTCTACGCCCAGGAGACCGAGGCGCGGACGCTGGCCGAGGTCATCCCCGGCGCCGACGTGTTCATCGGCCTCTCGGCCGGCGGCGTGCTCAAGCCCGAATACCTCGAGAAGATGGCCGAGAAGCCGCTGATCATGGCGCTGGCCAACCCCTATCCCGAGATCATGCCCGACCTGGCGCAGGAGAAGCGCCCCGACGCGATGATCTGCACCGGGCGCTCGGACTTCCCGAACCAGGTCAACAACGTCCTGTGCTTCCCCTACATTTTCCGCGGCGCGCTCGACGTCGGCGCGCGCAGCATCAACGAGGAGATGAAGAAGGCGGCGGTGAAGGCCATCGCCGCGCTCGCCCGCGAGACCCCCTCCGACGTGGTGGCCCGTGCCTATGGCGGCGAGGCCCGACCGTTCGGGCCGCGCTCGCTGATCCCGAGCCCGTTCGACCCGCGGCTGATCCTGCGCATCGCGCCGGCCGTCGCCCAGGCGGCGATGGATTCCGGCGTCGCCGGCCGCCCGGTCGAGAACATCGCGGCCTACGCCGAATCCCTCGATCGGTTCGTCCACCGCTCCGGCTTCATCATGAAGCCGCTGTTCTCCAAGGCGAAGGAGAATCCCAAGCGCGTGATCTACGCCGAGGGCGAGGACGAGCGCGTGCTGCGCGCGGTCCAGGCCATCGTCGAGGACGGCGTCGCCAAGCCGATCCTCGTCGGCCGCCCGCGGGTGGTCGAGACCCGGCTCAAGCGCTTCGGCCTTTCGATCCAGGAGGGCCGCGACTTCGAGCTGATCGATCCCGAGGACGATCCGCGCTACCGCTCCTACGTCCAGACCTACCTCGACATCGCCGGGCGCCGCGGCATCACGCCGGATGCGGCCCGCACGCTGGTGCGCACCAACACCACGATCATCGGCGCCATCGCCGTGCGCCGCGGCGAGGCCGACGCGCTGATCTGCGGGCTCGAAGGCCGGTTCGAGACGCGCCTGCGCATCATCCGCGACATCATCGGGCTGTCGCCCGGCGTGACGCAATGCGCCGCGATGAGCCTGATCGTCACGAAGAAGGGCGCCTACTTCCTCGCCGACACGCATGTGCGCCAGGATCCGAGCGCGGAGGAGATCGCCGAGCTCGCCGTCGCCTGCGCCGGGCACGTCACGCGCTTCGGCATCACCCCGAAGATCGCGCTGCTCAGCCATTCCGACTTCGGCCAGTCCGACACGCCCTCGGCGATGAAGATGCGGGCAGCTCTGGGCCTGATCAACGACCGTGCGCCCGAGCTTCAGGTCGACGGCGAGATGCAGGCCGATTCCGCGCTGTCCGAGATCGTCCGCGATCGGGTGCTGCCGGGCTCGCGCCTGAAGGGCGCGGCCAACGTGCTGATCTTCCCGAACCTGGACGCGGCCAACATCGCCTACCAGTTCGCCAAGGTGCTCGCCGACGCCCTCCCGGTCGGCCCGCTGCTGATCGGCCCGGCCAAGCCCGCCCACATCCTGACGCCGTCGGTCACGGCGCGCGGCATCGTCAACGTGACGACCGCGGCGGTGGTCGAGGCCCAGGCGGGCGGCGGCCAGATGCTCGACTCGGCCGAGCCCGGCGCGGGCATGCTGTCGGAGTAGCGGCCCGGGACTCTGGCCGTGTCCTTGCATTTCCCGATCCGAGTGGGATGCTGGGGGTCGAGACGATGTGCCAGGGCGACGATCCGAACTGCGCGGCGTTCGCAGAGCACCGCCGCCGCTTCCTCGGCGATCTCGCGCCCGAGCGACGCGCCTTCCTGAAGAGCGGCTTCGTCGCCACGGGCGGCGCTGCCGCGCTCGCGGCCGGCGGCTTGTCCCTGGTCACGCCCGCGCTCGCCCAGACCAGCGCGGCGGGCGGACCGCGGCAGGCGACGCACCAGGTGCTTCCGGCCAACGCCGACACGGTGCACTGGGGCTACTTCAGCAAGAACCTGAAGCCGCAGGTCGAGATCGCGTCGGGCGACTTCGTCACGATCGAGACCCTCACGCACCAAGCCAGCGACGATGCCGAGCGGATGATCCAGGGCGATCCGGGTGCCGAGAGCGTCTATCTGTGGACCAAGGACAAGAAGGGCGTCGCGCGGCGCGGGGCGGGCCCGGAGGATGCCAAGCTCGGGCCGGGCGGCGGTCTCGGCGTCCACATCTGCACCGGCCCGGTGGCGATCCGCGGAGCCGAGCCGGGCGACGTGCTGGAGGTCCGCATCCTCGACGTCGCGCCGCGGCCCTGCGCCAACCCGAAGTTCAAGGGCCTGGCGTTCGGAAGCAACGCCGCCGCCTGGTGGGGCTACCACTACAAGGACCTCATCACCGGCGACCGGCCGCGCGAGGTGGTGACGATCTACGAGGTCGACGCCACCGGCACGCGCGACTGGGCGAAGGCGGTCTACAGCTTCCGCTGGCCCGGCGTGACCGACCCGAACGGGATCGCGCACCCGACGATCGACTATCCGGGGCTGCTGGTCGATCACACCAAGACCGAGCGCAACTTCGACGTCCTGAAGGGCATCCGCGTGCCGATCCGCCCCCATTTCGGGACGATGGGCCTGGCGCCGGCCGAAGCCGACATGGTGAACTCGATCCCGCCGAGCTACACCGGCGGCAACATCGACAACTGGCGCATCGGCAAGGGGGCGACGATGTACTATCCGGTCGCCGTGCCGGGTGCGCTGTTCTCGGTCGGCGATCCGCATGCCAGCCAGGGCGATTCGGAACTCTGCGGCACCGCGATCGAGTGCTCGCTCACCGGCACGTTCCAGTTCGTGCTGCACAAGAAGCAGGACCTGCCCGGCACCGCGCTCGAGAGCCTCGACTTCCCGATGATCGAGACGCGCGACGAGTGGGTCCTCTCGGGCTTCAGCTATCCGAACTACCTCAAGGACCTCGGGCCGGCCGCGCAGGACGCGATCTTCCAGAAGTCCTCGATCGACCTCGCGATGCGCGACGCCTTCCGCAAGATGCGGCAGTTCCTGATGCACGCGAAGGGACTGACCGAGGACGAGGCGATCTCGCTGATGTCGATCGCGGTTGATTTCGGCATCACGCAGGTGGTCGACGGCAACTGGGGCGTCCACGCCATCGTGAAGAAGGCGATCTTCGCCGAGCGAACGGCTTGAGCCCCGACCGGAGCGCCACGCTCCGGTCCCGTACCCGGATTGTCACCCGACGCGGACGCGCCCTTCCAGGCCGGCGATGCGGGCGAGGCCCCGGACGCGGTTGAGCAGGCGGTCGCCGTTCAGCGCGTCCCATTCGGGCGGCAGGCTCAGGACGACGCGGCCGTCCTCGATGCTGAGCGGCATGCGGCGGAGCGCGCCTTCCATGCCGGCGGTCATCGGGAAGGCGACGCGCAGCAGCGCGCCGATGAGGCGGGCGCGCTCGAACAGGCGCGGGCCTGCGAGCGCCCGCAGCATCGGGTTCGCCTTCTCAGGGGCGACGCCCTCGTGGCGGAAGTAGATCGCCAGGGCGAGGAAGCCGCGGCCGGGATGGTCGATGCCGACGAAGGCCGCGTTCTGGATGATCGCGATGCTCTGCTCGCCGCGGTAGTCGGGATGCGCCCGCCAGCCGATGTCGGACAGGAGGCAGGCGGCGTGGCGCAGCCGGCGCTCGTCGGCGGTCTCCGGCCCGTCCAGCGCCGCCACGAACCGATCGGTCCAGGCGATCAGCTCGTCGGCGTGGCGCGGCGAACGCGCGCGCAGCTGATTCAGCTCGGCGCAGGAGGCGAGCAGCGGATCGAGCGCCCGGGTCTCGCGGTCGACCTGCTCGTAGAGCAGGCCCTCGCGCACGCCGGAGGCCGAGATCGCGACCTCGCGCGGGCGGCCGACGCGGATGATCTCCTCCAGCACCACCGCGCCGTAGGCCAGGAGCGGTCGCCGCGCCTCGGAGATCGCCTCGACGTCCTGCAGCGTCGCGGCGTCGGATTGCTCGACGACCTGGAGGAAGCTCAGCTCGTCCGTCGGCTCGACGCTGTAGCCGTGCATCACGTGGACGGGATATTGCCGCGCGGCCTGGTGCAGGCGGGCGAGCGCCCGCCAGGTGCCGCCGACCGCGTAGAAGGTGCGGCCGCGCAGGGTCTCGAGCTGCGGCGCGGCCTTCTTCATGTGCTCGCGCACGATCTTGCCGGCCTTCTTCAGCGAGCCGCCGGAGAGGTCCTGCAGCGCGAGGCCGCCGAGCGGCATCGTCACGCCCTGCCCGACCACGGCGCCGCGCACGTCGACGAGTTCCAGCGAGCCGCCGCCGAGGTCGCCGACGACGCCGTCCGGCGCATGGAAGCCCGAGACCACGCCGAGCGCCGACAGCTCGGCCTCGCGCCGCCCCGACAACAGCTCGATGCGCGTGCCGCAGGCCGCCTCGGCGGCCTCGAGGAAGGCGGGCCCGTTGGAGGCGTCGCGGGCCGCGGCGGTGGCGAGCACGAACAGGCGCGAAACCCGCATGGTCTCGCACAGCACCCGGAAGCGGGCGAGCGCGGCGAGCGCCCGGCGCACCGCCTCGTCGTTGAGGCGGCCGGTGGTGAGGACGTTGCGGCCGAGCCCGCACAGGACCTTCTCGTTGTAGAGCGGCGTCGGGGCCCGGCTCAGGCCGTCATAGGCGACGAGGCGGACCGAGTTCGAGCCGATGTCGATGATCGCGACGGGCGCGTTGACCAAGGCCGGCTCCCGGTCCGCGGAATGGGCGAGCGTAAGGTTGGCGCGATGGGGACCCAAGCAACGACCTCGCTGTATGATACCGATCGGCTCGTCGAACGCACGTCTGGATGACCCGGCGGCGCGATCCGCACCGCCCGATCCGTGTATCCGGCCGGGGGCCGGACGATCAGCCCCGCTGCGCGCGACGGCTGAGAGCCCGCGGGCTCGACTTCTTCGACGACTTGCCGCGACCGGACAGGCTCGGGTTCGTCATGAAGTACTTGTGCGCGTTGAACGGTTCCTCGCCCTCGGCGGGGTGGATGCGCTCGGCGCCGCCCGATGCCAGTACACGCCAGCTCTGGCGGTTGTCGAGAAGGTTGGCCAGCATGATCTGGTCGAGAACCTGTTGATGGACCGTCGGGTTGCTGATCGGCAGCAGCGACTCGACGCGGCGGTCCAGGTTGCGGCTCATCAGGTCGGCCGAGGAGATGTAGACCGTCGCCTTCGGGTGCGGCAGCCCGACGCCGTTGCCGAAGGCGTAGATGCGCCCGTGCTCGAGGAAGCGCCCGACGATCGACTTCACGCGGATCGTCTCGGACAGGCCCGGCACGCCCGGCCGCAGGCAGCAGATGCCGCGGACCACGCAGTCGATCTGCACGCCCTCCTGCGAGGCATCGTAGAGCGCGTCGATGATCTGCGCGTCGACCAGCGAGTTGCACTTGATCCAGATCGCGGCCGGCCGGCCCGCCCTGGCGTGGGCCGCCTCCGCCTCGATGTCGGCCAGCAGCCGCGCCTTGGCGGTCAGGGGCGAGACCGACATCCGCTCCAGCTGCGCCGGCTCGGCGTAGCCGGTGATGAAGTTGAAGATCCGCGAGACGTCGCGCGCCACCGCCGGGTCGGCGGTGAAGAACGACAGGTCGGTGTAGATGCGGGCGGTGATCGGGTGATAGTTGCCGGTGCCGACGTGGCAGTAGGTCACGAGCTTGTCGCCCTCGCGCCGCACCACCATCGACAGCTTGGCGTGGGTCTTCAGCTCGACGAAGCCGAACACCACCTGCGCGCCGGCCTTCTCGAGGTTGCGCGCCCAGCGGATGTTGGCCTCCTCGTCGAAGCGCGCCTTCAGCTCGACCAGCGCGGTGACCGACTTGCCGAGCTCGGCGGCCTCGGCGAGCGCCGCGACGATCGGCGAGTTCGACGAGGTGCGGTAGAGCGTCTGCTTGATCGCGACGACGTTCGGGTCGCGTGCGGCCTGGGCCAGGAACTGCACCACCGAATCGAACGATTCGTAAGGGTGGTGGACGCAGAAATCCTTCTGGCGGATCGCCGCGAACACGTCACCGCCGCTCTCGCGGATGCGCTCGGGGAAGCGCGGATTGTACGGCTTGAACTTGAGGTCGGGCCGGTCGATCCCGACGATCTGCGACAGCTCGTTGAGCGCCAGCATGCCCTCGACGATGAACACCGCGTCCGCGCCGATCTCGAGCTCGTCGCAGACGAAGCTGCGCAGGTCCTCCGGCATGCCGGACTCGACCTCGAGGCGGATGACGATGCCGCGGCGGCGCTGCTTCAGCGCGGTCTCGAAATGCAGGACGAGGTCCTCCGCCTCCTCCTCGATCTCGAGGTCCGAATCCCGGATCACCCGGAAGGCGCCCTGCCCCTTCACCAGGTAGCCCGGGAACAGGCGCCCGGTGAACAGCACGATCACCTGCTCGATGGCGATGAAGCGCGCGACCGTGTCGTCCTCGATCGGCGGAAGCCGCACGAAGCGGTCGAGCACGCCCGGCATGCGGATCAGCGCGCGCAGCACGCGGCCGTCGCGCGGACGCATCAGCATCAGCGCGATGGTGGTGCCGAGGTTCGGGATGAACGGGAACGGGTGGGCCGGGTCGATCGCCAGCGGCGTCAGCACCGGGAAGACGTGGTTGAGGAAGTACTCCTCCAGCCACGCGGCGTGCTCCGGGCGCAGCGCGTCGGGCTCGACCAGGGCGACGACGCCGTCGAGCTCCTCGCGCAGCTCGCGCCAGCGCGCCTGCTGGTCCTCCGCGAGCTTCGACACGCCGGTGCCGATGCGCGCGAGCTGCTCGGACGGCGACAGCCCGTCCTGCGACGGCAGCGTCAGCCCGGCGCGGACCTGATCGTGCAGGCCGGCGACGCGGACCATGAAGAACTCGTCGAGGTTGTTGGCCGAGATCGAGAGGAAGCGCAGCTTCTCCAGCCGCGGATGCGACGGGTTCGCGGCCTCTTCAAGGACGCGCCGGTTGAACTGCAGCCACGACAGCTCGCGGTTGACGAAGCGCTCCGGCGAAAGCCGCAGGGCGCGGCCGGCCTCGAGGATCGTCTCGCGCGCGGCCTTGTCGTCGTCGGCCGCCGGCGGCTCGGGGATCTCGGCGGTGGTCGGCCACTCGTCGCCGGCGGCCTCGGATGCTGAGGGACGGCGCGAGGTCCGTGCGGATGCCGCCGCCCGGCGCGGCGCGCGCTTCGGCGCCGCGTCGTCTCCGGCTTCGGTGACGTCGTCCGCACGATCGAGGGCGTCCACGTTCGATTCGATGTCCGACAACCCTGCCACTCCTCACCTGCCGCCTGTCGCGGCGTCCCTAACATGGGTGCTCTGCCGGAATGCGACACTGCCGTGACGGTCGGCGACGGGCGAGCCCGTTCCTCGGCGATGGCCGGCGGCGTCCGACCGATCGCGATCAGTCGTCCTCGTCGTCGCCGCCATCCGCGATCCCGAGGCGTTCGAGGACGGCGAGCGCCAGCGGCCGCGTGATGCGGCGGCCGCGGCCGAGGGCGTCGCGGTCGAGCTCGGTCACCACCTCGCGGGCGCGCCCGAGGGAGCGGTCGATGCGCAGGGCGACGGCGTCGATCACCCGAAGATCGACCACGAGCTGCCGATCGACGAACAGCTTGACGATGACGGCGCGCAGCAGCGCGTCGTCGGGCTCGCGGATCGCGACGCCCGGCGCCAGCCTCAGGCGCGAGCGCAGGTCGGCCACCGTCAGGCCGATCTGGTCGATCACCGCGCCGCTGGTCAGCAGCACCGGGCATTTTCGCTCGCGGGCGAGGTTGAGCAGGTGGAACAGGGCGGCCTCGTCGCGGCCCGGGCGGTCGATGTCCTCGATCACCAGGGCGCCGTTCGAGATGCAGTGGGTCACGGTCTCCGCCGTGACCTCGGCCGCCGGCACGGTCCAGGCATGGGCCCGCGTCGCCCAGATCGAGGCGAGATGGCTCTTGCCGCTGCCCGGCGGGCCGGTGAGCACGAGCACGGTGTCCGGCCAATCGGGCCAGGCCTCGATCGACGCGTAGGCGGCCTCGTTGGCCGTGCCGACCAGGAAATCCTCGCGGCCGTAGCGCGGATCGAGCGGCAGGTCGAAGGCCAGTTGCTTCGGGGGGACGTTCTCGCGCATGCGGCGCCCAGGGTGACCGTGCCGGCCCGACAGTCAAGCGCCAAGGCTCAAGGCCGCGGCACCTCGATCAGCACCGGCTGCTCGGCGTGGTAGAGCCGGCTCTGCAGGTAGCGCGACAGGGCGAAGCGCACGACGACGCCGATCGAGGCCGCAACCGGCACTGCGAGCAGCAGCCCGAGGAAGCCGAACAGCGAGCCGAAGGCGAGCAGCGCGAACATCAGCCAGACCGGATGCAGGCCGACGGATTCGCCGACGAGTTTGGGCGCGATCACGTTGCCCTCGAGGAACTGCCCGACGAGGAACACGCCCACCGTCAGCCCGAGATGCAGCCAGTCCGAGCCCGGCCAGAACTGCACCAGCGCGACGCCGACCGAGAGCAGGAAGCCGGTGAGCGTGCCGACATACGGGATGAAGGTGAGGAAGCCGGCGATCAGCCCGATCAGCACGCCGAAGTTCAGCCCGACGAGCCAGAGGCCGACCGCGTAGAAGGTGCCGAGGATCAGGCAGACCAGCGTCTGGCCGCGGACGAAGCCGATGATCGCGCGATCGATCTGCGCGGCGAGCCGGCGCACCGTCGTGCGGTGGCGCGGCGGCACCCAGGTGTCGAGCGTCGCGATCATCCGGTCCCAGTCGACGAGGATGTAGAACGCGACCACCGGCGTCACCACCAGCAGCGAGATCACCGAGATCACGGCCTGCGAGCCGGACCAGATCGACTTGAGGAAGGCGAGCAGCCACGCGCCGCCCTGCGTCGCGAGGGTCCCGACGGAGGATTGCAGCTCGTTGACCACGTCGGCGCCGCCGAGCCGCTGCAGCACCGGGCCGGCCCGCTCGGCGATGATGCCCTGCAGCCGCCCGATCATGCCGGGCAGGCTGTTGATCAGCGCCGCGACCTGGTTGGCGGCGAGCGGCACCAGGATCAGCAGCGACACGATCAGGCCGGCGACGAACATCGCCAGGATCAGCAGGCTCGCCGTCAGCCGACCGAGGCCGAGGCGCTCGAGCCGGTCGGCCAGCGGATCGAGCAGGTAGGCGAGCGCGATGCCGGCCACGAAGGGCAGCATCACCTCCCGCAGCAGGTAGACCACGATGCCGAGGCCGACGAGCGCCGCCAGACCGATCACAGCCCTGCCGCGCATCGACGCCCTCCCCTGCGAACTCGCGTGGGACAGTGGGAAGGCGGTTCCGAACGGTCAAGGCTGCCGCCGGTGCCTGCCCTGCCGTGGAGCGGCCGCGGCGCGTCATTTTCTTGTGGCCTGACGGGTTCGGTCGGCGCGAATCTCAGCTAAAGCAGCCCCGGACCACAGGAACGGGACGCCGATGACGGCCGAGACCACGAACGGGCTGACCTACGCGCATGCGGGCGTCGACATCGATGCCGGCAACGCGATGGTCGAGACCATCAAGCCGCTGGTGCGCGCCACGCGCCGGCCCGGCGCCGACGCCGAGATCGGCGGGTTCGGCGGCCTGTTCGACCTCAAGGCCGCGGGCTTCAAGGACGCGATCCTGGTAGCCGCCAACGACGGCGTCGGCACCAAGGTGAAGATCGCGATCGAGACCGGTCGGCACGACACGATCGGCATCGACCTCGTGGCGATGTGCGTCAATGACATCATCGTCCAGGGCGCCGAGC
The DNA here is from genome assembly GCF_008039455.1 of Methylobacterium sp. WL116. NCBI lineage: Bacteria > Pseudomonadati > Pseudomonadota > Alphaproteobacteria > Hyphomicrobiales > Methylobacteriaceae > Methylobacterium > Methylobacterium sp. WL116. The sequence continues at coordinate 4,273 of NZ_VRUV01000049.1, read as the reverse complement.
CGCTGTTCTTCCTCGACTACTACGCCACCGGCAAGCTCGTGCCGGGCGTCGGCGCCGACATCGTCCGCGGCATCGCCGAGGGCTGCCGCCAGGCCGGCTGCGCCCTGATCGGCGGCGAGACCGCCGAGATGCCGGGCCTCTACGACGGCGCAGACTACGACCTCGCCGGGTTCTCGGTCGGCGCGGCCGAGCGCGGCACCCTGCTGCCGAAGCCCGGCATCCGCGCCGGCGACGCGGTGCTCGGCCTGCCCTCTTCCGGCGTGCACTCGAACGGCTTCTCGCTGGTCCGCCGCATCGTCGCGCGCACCGGCCTGGCCTGGGACGCGGCCGCGCCGTTCGCCACCGGAAGGACGCTGGGCGAGGCGTTGCTGGAGCCGACGCGGATCTACGTGAAGCCGCTGCTCGCGGTGCTGAAGGCGACCGACGGGATCAAGGCGCTCGCCCACATCACCGGCGGCGGCTTCCCGGACAACCTGCCCCGCGTCCTGCCCGACTACGTCGGCATCACGATCGACCTCGACGCGGTCCGCCCGCCGCCGGTCTTCGGTTGGCTCGCGCGGGAGGGCGGCGTCGCCGAGGCCGAGATGCTGCGCACCTTCAACTGCGGCATCGGCATGGTGCTGGTGGTCGCCGAGGACCACGCCGAGGCGGTGATTCGGGCCCTCGCCGAGGCCGGCGAGGCACCGGTGCGGCTCGGGGCGATCACCGCCCGCGGCCCGGAGCCCGTCGCGTTCACCGGCCGCCTCGCGCTCTGATGGCGGCGAAGCCCAGAACGCGCGTCGCGATCCTGATCTCGGGCCGCGGCTCGAACATGGTGTCGCTGATCGAGGCGGCGAAGGCGCCGGATTACCCGGCCGAGATCGTGCTGGTGCTCTCGAACCGGCCGGAGGCCGGCGGCCTCGCCCATGCGCGTTCCGTCGGCATCCCGGCGCACGCGATCGACCACACCACGTTCTCGGACCGCGCGACCTTCGACGCCGCGCTCGACGTAGAGCTGCGCGCGGCCGGCATCGAGCTGGTGTGCCTCGCCGGCTTCATGCGGATCTTCTCGGCGGGCTTCGCCGAGGCCTGGGCCGGGCGGATGATCAACATCCACCCGTCCCTGCTGCCGCTGTTCAAGGGCACGCACACCCACGCGCAGGCGCTCGCCGCCGGCGTCCGCCTCCACGGCTGCACGGTGCATTACGTGGTGCCGGAACTCGATGCCGGCCCGATCGTGGCGCAGGCGGCGGTCCCGGTGCGTTCGGGCGACGATCCCGACAGCCTCGCGGCGCGGGTGATCGTGCAGGAGCACAGGCTCTACCCGGCAGCGCTCGCGCTGGTGGCGGGGGGGCGTGCCCGGTTGGAGGGCGAGCGCGTCGTGATCGACGACGATCGCGGCGCGGCCGACGCGGCCCTGCTGAGCCTGTAGCGTTCCGCGCCTTCCCTCCCCCGCAGAAGGGAGAGGGAAGGCCTCGTACTTGTTTCTAGACCGGCCGCTGCAGCTTGCACGAATCCAGTGCGTTCAGCGCCTTGGCGCGGGCGGAATCGTTGAAATAGCCGGTGGCGCGGTAGGCCTCGATCTCGGACTCGTCGAGCGAGCGCATGGTCTGCTTCGCGTAGCAGCCGCAGGGGCGCTCCAGCGAGGCTTCCGGCGCGTTGGTGATGCGGGCCTGGACCACGGCGCAGGCGTGGCGCACGCGGCCTTCGAGGTTGGCCTTCGGCACCGTGCGCAGCGCCGGGTCGGGCTGGTACTGATCGAACGGCGCGGAGGACCCGCTGGCGAGGGCGGCGGTCGCGGCGAGCGAGAGCAGGCCGGCGGCGATCAGGGACAGGCGGCGGGTCGTCATGGCAGGTCCATTGGCGAGATCTGGAAATCCGACGCCGTTGGACTCTCTGGCCGCCTGCTTCGTCAATGACGGTGCGGCCACACCGCCCTCCATTCCGGGCGATGTGGCGTTCTACCGAGCCGAAGGCGTCCCCGGTGTGTTCCGGCGACCACCCTCGGGCACGTGGTTCCCGCGTTCCTCAGCCGACGATGTCGGAATCCTGGAAGAACTGCGCGATTTCCATCTTGGCGTTGTCGGCACTGTCGGAGCCGTGGACGGTGTTCTCGCCGACCGATTCCGAGAAGGTCTTGCGGATGGTGCCCTCGGCGGCCTGGGCCGGGTTCGTCGCACCCATCACCTCACGGTACTTCGCGACGGCGTTCTCGCCCTCAAGCACCTGAACCACCACCGGGCCCGAGGTCATGAAGGTCACGAGCTCGCCGAAGAACGGGCGCTCCTTGTGGATCTCGTAGAACTTCTCGGCCTGGGCCTGGCTCATCTGGATGCGGCGCTGGCCGACGATCCGCAGGCCCGCCTTCTCGATGACCGCGTTGACGGCGCCGGTGAGGTTCCGCTTGGTCGCGTCGGGCTTGAGGATGGAGAAGGTGCGCTCGGTGGCCATGGTCAGTCCGCTTCGGATGAAAATAAAAAACGCCAGCAAGCGCGTCGCGAAAAACGCTTTGGCGCCGGGCTTATAGCGAGGGCGCCGGACACCCTCAACCCGAGCCTGCCCGATGCTTGGCCATGGCAACGCTGCAACACTGCCGAAAAATCGCCCGAATGCGGTGGCTGAGTGATCTCACGAACTCCACCCGCCCCGCGCCGTCAGGCGCCAGCTTCGGAGCTACCTGCATGCGTCTCGCCCTCGCCGCCACCCTCCTCCTCGCCGGCATCGCCTCGTCCCACGCCCAGTCGAGCAAGGATCCCTCCGGCACTTGGCTGACCGAGGACGGCCGCGCGAAGATCCGCATCGACCGCTGCGGCGCCGGCCAGGCTCAGGTCTGCGGCAAGGTGGTGTGGCTCAAGGTCGCCACCACGGAAGCCGGCGCGCCGCGCACCGACATCAAGAACCCCGATCCGAAGAAGCGCTCGCGCCCCGTACTCGGCCTGCCGCTGATCGAGGGCCTGCAGCCGGACGAGGCGAAGTTCTCCGGCAGCATCTACAACATCGAGGAAGGCAAGATCTATCAGGTCAGCCTCGAGCGCGAGAACGCCTCGGAGCTGTCGGTCTCGGGCTGCCTGCTCAAGGTGCTGTGCGGCTCGCAGACCTGGACCAGGGTGCCGGACGTGAACCAGCAGGCCGCGAATGTCGGCGCCGAGCCGGCGCCGCAGAAGCCGGCCAAGCCCGCCGCCAAGTAGGCGGGACCACTCCCCTGCGGACGCCGTCGATGGCGGCGTCCGATCAGCATGCCGGCGCGCCCGATCAGATCGCGGAGAGGCCTCTCTGCACGGCGGGCCGTGCCAGGACCCGGTCGAGCCACGCCTTCACGTTCGGCAGCGCCCCGAGGTCGACGCCCTGCTTGCCGGTGAACTTCGCCCACGGCACCGTCGCCATGTCGGCGATGGAGTAGTCCCCGGCGAGGTACTCGCGATCCGCCAGCCGCCTGTCGAGCACGCCGTAGAGCCGGTTGGTCTCGGCGGTGAACCGCTCGATCGCGTAGGGGATCTTCTCCTTCGCGTAGATCTTGAAATGGTGGGTCTGGCCGAGCATCGGCCCGAAGCCGGCGCATTGCCAGAACAGCCACTCGTCGACCGCGACGCGCGCCCGCTCGTCGGCCGGATAGAAGCGGCCGGTCTTGCGCCCGAGGTATTGCAGGATCGCGCCGGATTCGAAGATCGAGACCGGCTCGCCGCCCGGCCCGTCGTGATCGACGATCGCCGGGATCTTGTTGTTGGGCGAGATTTCGAGGAACGCGGGCGCCATCTGCTCGCCTTTGGCGATATCGACCGGGACGACCCGATACGGCAAGCCGCACTCCTCCAGCATGATCGGGATCTTCCAGCCGTTCGGCGTGCTCCAGGTGTGGAGATCGATCGGTTTGCCGGTCACGGCCGCCATCGCTTGCCTTCGCTCTCAACGGATCGGCCGGCCGTCACGACGGGCCCCGTCTGCCGACGGTAGCTACCTCGGAACTCGGCGCGTACTCAAGGGCGCCCGATCACCGCTCACGTTTTCGAGAGATCACCGGGTCGCCTGTTGCCGCTCGGTCGTTCGGCCTTGTCCTCGGCCAAGCTTGGCGATGTGGTGGGGCGAGGTAGCGCACGTCGCGATTCGACGTGCCGCCCCGGAGGGTCCGCCGTCATGTTCGCCCGTTTCCTCGCGATCGCCGCCTTCGCCGTTCCGCTGGCCCTCGCACAGCCGGTCCTGGCCAAGGATCCGCCCGCGGCCAAGCCGCCCGCGCCCCCGCTGGCCGGGGGGGGATGCTTGGCCAGTACGGGCTGTGCGAGGGCCTGCGGAACGGCGA